>JAATVK010000008.1 GCA_014523485.1 Nitrososphaerales archaeon TH5894 | reverse complement strand
TCTCAAGATCTTTATGAGCTTGAATTAGAACAATTGCTGCAGGACATTCATAAACTTCTCTAGACTTTATACCGATAATTCTATCTTCTATGTGATCAACAATCCCTACACCGTAGGATCCTGCTTTAGAATTGATATAATTTATCAGATCTATAAGACTCATCCTTTTGCCATCAGCTGTTATAGGTAGACCTTTTTCATATTCTATTTCCAAATAACCAACATCTGAATTATTAAATTTAATAAATTTGAAACAATTTTCTGGTGGTTCAACAAAAGGATTTTCGAGCTCTCCCCCTTCTATTGACCTTCCCCATATATTCATATCAATACTATATTTCTTGACTTCAGTAGATATGGGAATGTTATGTTCTTTTGCAAATTGAATTTCTATATCTCTTGTTAGATTCATGTCTCTAATTGGTGCAATAATTCTTAAATTTGGATTAATTGATTTTATAGTAATATCGAATCTAACCTGATCATTTCCTTTCCCTGTAGAACCATGAGCTATTGTTTTGGCATTTTCGTTGTTTGATATCTCAACTACTTTCTTTGCGATAAGAGGCCGTGCTAACGCAGTTCCCAAAGGATACTGGTTTTCATACAAGCCGTTGGCTTTTATACAATGAGAGATATATTCATTTACGAATTCTTCTTTAGCATCTACATAGTAATGCTTACCAGCTCCTATTTCTTTTGATCTATTTTCGATTTCTTTGAAATCATCATTTTGGCCACAATCTACTGTTACAGTAATAACATCAAGATTATGTAACAGCTGCAAATATTTTATACATACCGATGTATCCAATCCTCCCGAGTATGCTAAAATGCATTTTTCTTTAACCATTGTTAGCCGTTGCGAATATAGTTATTATATTTATGTTTTTGTATTCGGTTAATCATTAAATTTAGCTAAATTAAATTTTGCAACTAAAAAAATTATAACAAAAAATGATAAATGCTATTTTATCAATTATATAGTTGATAATTTGTATAGACGATACACAATCGATGAAATAAAAAATAAAGTCATTGAAACATTGGGTAACCATGAAGAAGGAATGTCTAGTATGGAATTGGCTGATGCCATTCATGTTAATAGAATGACAATAACAAAATATCTTAACGTTTTATCAGCAATCGGTTTAATAAAAAAGAAAAAAATTGGTTCAATTAATGTATGGACAAGAGAATCCGGTGTAGACGATATAGAATTTCCTTTGAATTATATTCACGTACAACAAAAATTTTTGACTGCATTGCTTGGATATAATAAAAGAGAATCAAGTAAAATATTACTTAATATTATTTATTCGGAAAGTGAAATTTCAAAAGTTTTAAAGGAAATAATTATTCCCTCATTAAATACTATCAATGAAATTTATAACAGAGGTAGGTTAGGTAAAACCGAGCTTATTTATTTGAATAACTTATTATTTGACCTTTTAAGTGTAATTGAAATACATTATAAAAATATTGAGTACAATAAAAATATTCATAATATTTTTATTGCTGGCAATGAAGATCAGATATTATATTCGAAGATACTATCATTAGTCTCAGAAGTTTCAAATTGTGATACTATATATCTTGGAAATATAGGACAACATATAGATCCTTTTTTTGATATTGATTTACAAAGACATATAACTAAATTTTGGTCTCATAAGAAAGGTACAAAAGTTATTTTTTTATGTTGTTCAGATGAAAGTTCTCTGAAGTTTTTAATGAGTACTGCTGATTATATAAAAAGAAAAATGACCGAGATTATAAAAATAGTTTTATTTGTAAAGCCAGAAATATTAAATTTGACAAAGGATTTAAAATTTGATTTTATTGCTTCAGATCTCACTTCATTAATTATATGGTTAGAAGAATTGATCAAACAAATTAGGACTAAATTTTAATTTACTTTTTCAAAACAACCCTTACTACTCAACAATATCACATCTTATACTTGTTACAAAGTTTGTTTAAAAAATATAACCCTTGAGCGATTTCATCTTTATAATTTATATCTAGTACAGGTTCCAAACCAATGTAATTATTATATTGTATCATCTTTAATGTTTTTAATATAGAATTAAAATTAATATGACCTAATCCCGGCATTTTTCTGTTGTTATCTGCAAAATGAATATGTTTTAAAAAATTTTTTGACTTTGTGATACTATCAGAAAAATCCATTTCTTCAATATTCATATGGTAAGTATCCAATAGGATGGAAAAATACTCATTATTAATAGAGGATGTAACATATATTGCATCTGCTACATTACAACAAAAGGGTGTAGAATACCTATTTAATGGTTCTAGCAAAAGGTATACTCCAAAATCCTTTGAAAAACTAGTAAGATCTGATAATATACTTACTGATTTTTTGAGTAATTTCTTTTTTTCTTTATTTGGGATCATTTCATGATTTGAATCTATTTTTAGATCATAATTTGATAATAAACAGACATTAAAAAATGACCCCCCAAAAAAATTACACATTTTTACACACTCTTTTATATAATTTTTTGAATAAGATAGAATCTGGTGATCAGAAGTAAGTAGAATCGGCGTCATCTTTCCTTTTGAGCTTGTCCATTTACCAGTTACACCAAGAACAGAAATGCTAAAAGTATTGAGGAGTTCTAATTTTTTCTGTGAATAAAAATTTGAAGGATCGCCAGAAAGTTCAATATTATTTATACCTAATTCTACTAAAGTTTTAATTGTATTTTCTAATGATTTTATTTTTGTGAATGAATCAATAGTTATTGAAAAGTTTACCAATTAAATCACTATATAAGTATAATTAAAGTATATTCATAAGATATTTTCCTATTTGAACGACGTCTAATGAATTCGATGCGTCTTTGGGCAGATTAGATCGAACATTTGATACATAAACCGAATAGCCCTCTTGTGTCATCATATTAACTGGTCTTCCATGTGATCCCTTTAGTAATCCTGTATCAAAAGGAATTGACCTTTTTTTAGGATCTATAAATAGTTCCAACGGATCATATCCAGGTTTTCTATGAATATCTACCATCCTAGTAAAAGAAGGCGCCATATTTTCTTCATACCACCAGTAATAACTAAACCATTTATCACGATTAGCGACAACGATAATATCACCTGCTCGTTCATGATCAATATTAAAAAATTTCTTTTCTGCTTCGGTCATTATAATATCGATATCTGAAATATTTTTTAAAATATCTACAATTCTTTCTTTATCTCGAGAAGATTGTAGATAAATATTTGCTATTTGATGATCTACTACCGCAAATGCTTTACTATATTCGAAATCGACATATTCTTTGTCTCCAATTTTTCTCACATTTAAAAGACCGTTATTTCTAAAAATAATATTTATGGGAATTGCACCATTAACATCATTAAAAGAATATTCTGAAAATATAATAAATTGTGTATTTTCATAAATTTGACTCTTTTTTGTTGAATCTATTATTTTTTCTACAATATTGTCTGCCAAAACTAGATCCTCAGAAACTTGATTACTCTCTTTTCCAAAACGCTGAGCAGAATAATCAATATGTGGTATATATGTAAACATAAAATTTGGTTTATTTTTTTCTATGGTATATTGAGCTGCTTTTGTAATCCATTCACTTGATAAGCTAGAAGCGAATGGTCCCCAATATGAAGAAAGATCAAATTCTCCAATTTGTTCGACTATTTTTTCATAATATCCTACCGGTTTGGAATAACACCACATTTTCATTTCATTTTCTAAATGAATGGGCTTTGGAGTTATAATGATATCCGAATTTGCATATAAAGAATTTTGCCAAAACAGAACAGCTATTTTAAAATTAATATTCTTATTTTTTATAAAATCCCAAATACGTGGTACCTTTACTAAACTACTATATTGTTCCCAAAATAATACATTATAAGTATCTCGATCCATAAATCCATTAGAAATTATACCATGTCTATTGGGATACTCTCCAGACAAAATGCTTGTTTGTACTGTAGATGTGACTGCTGGAAAAACAGGCTTTATTTTAGATGATTCACCTTTTTCAGCTAATGCAGAAATAGTTGGAAGTAACCTAGAATTAAGATGTTTTTCTTCTAAACCAACAATATCAATAACGATAACATGTTCAATCATAAACAGATTTAAGCAATGAGTAATTTAAATAATATGTTAATACTAATTCAAAAGCTGATGGTTTTAGTGACTTTAAAATGATCTAAAACTTATTCAACTCATATAGACTTTCCTTGATAAAAAAATGATAGGAGTTATTAATATTAAAGCTAAAATAAGGCTATAATAAACGCCTAAAGCATCAGTTATGAAAATGCTATCTAGAATAACTATCATAGTTATTAACTGAGATACAGATTTTTGAGTAGTTGCTATTTTTTTACACAAACTTATGTGCGAATAAATTATAAAACAAACAAATATTATTAATGGAATTAAGCAGTCATACCTGAATGTGCCCATAATTATAAAGAGACCTAGAGAAGATATGAGAACATATATAATTATGAATGGAAGGCTATTCCAAAGAGTGCGGAAAAAGTCTTTTGTTTCATTCTGACTTAACATAGTAATGGCACTTACGTATAAAAATTCGGATAATAATGGAATAAAAAAAAGAGTATCAAATATATCTCCTATTAGAAATATAGATTGACTAGCTCCTAAAAGGACATTTAAGCTTCTTATAATCCCCATGTTAATAGATCCACAGATTGTATTTTTTAAAAATCTGTTATATGAAAAAATTAAAGTGACCATAATTAAAGTAATTATAAATGTATACCATCCTATAATAAACGAAATAGTTAGAGAGTATAAAAAAGATATAAATGTTATAATTAAAGCATTTTTTTTTGATATTTGATTAGATGGTAAAGGACGCCAAGGTCTTTCCTTCTTATCTATTTTTATATCACAATAATCATTTAATATCATACCACCAATATATAAAAAAATGGATATTGAAATTAATTTAAAAATATCAAAATAATCAAAATGGTCTATACTAGTAAAGAAAATATAACCCAAGAGAATGTTGGAAATAGTAGTAAAAATATTTGGGATACGTACTAATTTAAAATAATTTAATATAGTTGATGATGACATTGATTAATCGATTCCCATTGATTGCAACAATGAGATAAAACGTCATAGTATTAAATCCTTATACACTTCAAGAATAAAACCCTATTTATTAGATAAATCTTTTGATCTTCTCTTGGTCCGCAATGGATATTTACAGCATGGGCACCTATTTCCATCATATTTTATATAAATAGCACATTCTGTACATCGTTTAAAATTTTGAGCATATAAAGAGTATTTTCCTCCTTTTTTGCTACCATATTTACTACAATATCCTTTACAGCTCAACTTTACTAAATGTAATGGGAATTTAATTAATTATTTTGATGTTTACATTGCAATCGTTTGTAGTACATTTTCATTTTAATTTATTATTTACAATTTTTTAATTTAGTTATTCATATTATTGCTAATTTAAAAGATTGATAAGGTTCTATTCCTACTACTTAATGTTATTATTTCTTATCTTGCATTCTCGATCGTAATGATCATTATAGTCGAGATTAAAGTAAAAAATATGTTCTGTGAAAAAAAATGATTACCAAAAGAGAATTCTATAAGTAGGCATGACAAGGTGGTGTCATATATTTGTAAATTGTTATTTGATAAAAATATAGAAAAGCCTATGAAATTACTTTGAAGATGAGATCTATATAAGATTAATGAAGGTATTTCAAATTAGCATGAGTAAAATCCTTAGATTCTCATTTTATCTATACTTCAACATATTTAAGCATGTAAAGATAAGTTATGCTATGAAAATTCAAGCATATGCTGCTCATCAAAGAGCTGGAAACCTTGAACCATTTGAATATGAGATTGGTCTTTTAAAATCTGACGAAGTAGAAGTTGATGTTGAATATTGTAGTATTTGTCACAGTGACTTGCATATGCTTGATAATGAATGGGGTTTAACACAATATCCCTTTGTTCCTGGACACGAAATTATTGGAAGAGTCTCTGCAATCGGTAATATGGTAGAACATTTACAAATTGGGCAATATGTAGGTGTAGGCTGGCGTGCTCGCTCATGCTTAATTTGTGACCAATGTACTAGTGGACATCATAACCGCTGTTTGAAAGGTGAGGATGTAATTGTTGGTCGATACGGTGGGTTTGCTAATAAAGTACGATGTCAAGCTGTATGGGCTTTTCCATTACCTGCAAATATAGATATTAAAACTGCAGGTCCATTATTTTGTGGAGGAATAACAGTTTTCAATCCAATTGTTCAAAATAATATAAAACCACCAAATCATGTAGCGGTAGTTGGGATCGGCGGCTTGGGACACTTGGCGATAAAATTTCTTAAGGCGTGGGGATGTGAGGTTACAGCTTTTTCGTCTAATCCTGAGAAAGAGAATGAGGTAAGACAGTTTGGAGCTCATTATTTCTTGAATTCAAAGGATCCTGATTCTTTAAAATCCTCTGTAAAT
>JAATVK010000082.1 GCA_014523485.1 Nitrososphaerales archaeon TH5894 | reverse complement strand
TACTCCTCCGATTAATTGACATATTATGTATAGTGCTGCTTCTTTACCTCCAATTTTTCTTGCTACTAATAACCCAATTGTAACAGCAGGATTAACTTGAGCACCAGATCTATACCCAATAGCATATATGATTGCAGTTAATGCTAATGCATGTACCAATCCTATTCCAATTACTCCTAATTGTCCACTATCTGAATATACAGTGGCAGCAGATGCAATGGCATAAACTAGAATAAATGTGCCTACAATTTCTACTAAATATTTATGTTTTACATTAGATTGTGTTTTCTCACTACTACCATTATTTGATATATTCTTAGATTGATCATTATTATTACTATTCACAAATTAAAAGATAATTAAGTCTTAATAAGTATTGATATAATTGTATAATTGTATAATGATTTTTCATATCCAAAGTATTTCTAATTTAATTAAATAATCAGTTATTCAACAATATTAGTAAATATTTCTTTAGTATTTTAGACATGAATTGACTTAATATATAGAGGTAGACTATAAAAGTAGCAGAAATAAGTCATACAGGTGGACAAGTAAATAAAATTATATTATTGGTTCTATGCTAACGAATTGATTTCCACTAAAATCCTTATAGCATCTTGTATCAATTATTTAAGTACAACAAAAAAACCAACTCCAGAAAGATATAGATGGGTATCTAACTCAGGATTGACCTATAGTTATTGTTATAGATCAATCCTTAATATTGTTTGTATAAATAAATTGATTTTAATAGGGAAGGAAAAAGAGCAAAATAACAAAAATAATCGAAGCCAATGTTGTCATAATTACAAGAGTACTTGTCTTCATAGTAGTATTACTGTTATACTATTTATTAAACAATTTATTCTTTTAACTACTTATGAGATTTTTTATTCTATTTACTATTCTTTGACTTGGTTGCTGTTGTTTATTCTTCTGATGTATACCTGATTAATTGCTTACCTTTTGTTAACCTTCATTGTAAATCTTTATCTTCCTCTACAGAATTAGCCTTTTCATTCGGCTATTAAAATATTTTTAAATATTTTACTCAGTTTTAGTAGGACTTGTTGATGATTGTTGATTACTAGATATTTTTATATTTCATGACTTCTTTTGTTTCATTAATATAATCTACAAAATATGGCAACAAATTTATTATTTGTGTTAAGATTTCACTTTTCTTATATGGATCTTTACCATTATGGTAGTTTGATATCATTTCTTTCTTTGCCCATTCAAGTGTGTCTATAGCGTAAGGTGATAATCAATATACCCTACATCTGCTATTTCATTCATTCTCTTGTATTTGCTTCCTTTGATTATTTTTCTATATTTGTAGTAAGTAGATTATTGTATTACTATACCTTTTGTTCGGAGATGGCTCTGTTAACTTAAGATATATATTCACCTCTGTCATTCAATTTGTTAATAAAATAATTCTCAAATGTTGGATCATTGTACATGGATACAAAGAATTGTATCCAGTTATGTACATGAAATAGATTACATTCATTTTTAACACACGGATAGTAATCGTCAAACAATTCAGTTCTATCTTTGAAATACTGATTGACCCGTTCCATTAGACTTTTCTCTGTTGAAGAATGTAGATAGTGTATCAACATCAGTATATTGCATGCTTCATCATACCATGTTCCACCATCTGTGTACACTGTATGTTTTCCATATTTCTCGACTAGTGAATGAATAAATTTTTCAGCAACAAGCATATTTCTCTACCCAAATATGTATATTCCAAGTACTGAACAATGAATTGGTTCTATACAGAACCATAACCAGAAATGTTGACTACCAATCTGAATAACTGTTTCATCTATTATGAAGGCTGATATTCTTTTACGTTTGTAAATCGGATATTTTGCGAATCTCTGAATCCAGTTCCATACAGACACGTAACTCCTATTCTCATCTCTGAATATTACTAATGCTTTAGATGTATTACGTAAACTGAGACCAAGAAAAATACAAATACAAAGAATACATCACTACAATAGTAGATGCCCTCTTTCTCTCAAATGTTATAACCATTAACATGAGAATAGAGACATTCACAGCTATAGATTTATCGTTAACTTAACAGAGCCTATTGTTCTATGGATATGTTTATTAAGTTTATAGTAGATGATATTTTAATTTAACTACCACCAATATTATGAAACGAAATTCTGAAAAATATCTATATTTAAAAGAAAAACAATATAAAATTATTAATATTTTATAGGAATCAAATTTAGAATATTCTATAAGATAAATTATTACCATCAGTAACCACAACAATTACACCAATATGGCTTAAGAAAGCATATCAAAAAGAATTAGGTTTATTTAAAATGTGTTTAACAAATAGGAGAATTAAATGTGTCATAACCATCACAACAACTATCAGAAGAGAATCATGAATTTTAAATAAATGATAATTTATCATCTTAAGTAAAGATGTCTTTTAGTCAACATTCGTTATTCTTTTTTGGTTTTACATCACTTTTATATCTAAGTAATTACAACTTAGTTTATTCTCACATACCCACTGATAATCAGATCGCCATACAAGAAATAGTAGACCAACGTGCCAAAATTAAAGTCCAATTTGCGTATGATCAAGAAAAGATAAAAATAAATACTTTAACAGATCTTAAATTCAGTGTTTTAAATTCAACGACAGAAGAACACATTAAAAATTTCTTAGCAAGAGTAGTTGTTAGGGAAGGATCAGAAGTATTCGGATTTGATAATATAAAAGTGAATGATGGTGATTTTTCTGTGAAACATTCTTTTGCTAATTATGGAACCCATCAAGTTATTTTAAGGGTAGATACAAATTCTTCTATTACGCCAGCTACATTTGACATAATTATACCTTCTTATCAATCATCACCATCTTCTCCATTTCTTGTAGATTCAGATAAAACAAAGTTAGGTAAGGATAATACAAGTATGAAAAGTTTTACAACCTATTTAATTATTGGAGTAGGACTTGCAATAAGTATTGTAATGACAATAATATTATTATCAATCTTAAAGAAAAAATAATTTTTTCTATTTATATAGGATAGGCTTTAGTGTAACATATTCATTTTTATAACTCTTCTACTGTCTTTATACTGATAATAATAATAATAATACCCTTGAAAAAATGTTTCTGCTATTAAATCTATTATTATTGTTATAACCATTATTATAGTTATATGTGTATATTATCTTAAATTGTCCAACTCTAAAATTGTAGCAAGTACCATCTTTGTTATTGAAGTTAAATATTTTATATTCAAGGTATCTGGCGTATCCGAAGATTTATGATAATGGGGATTTTTCTTTACTCCTCCATCATGTATTCCTATGACTGTATGACCAAATGCTTCGAAAGGAATAAAATCACTATTTTCAAGTTTAGACAATATAGCTTCTAGATTAGTATAATTAGAAGCT
>JAATVK010000081.1 GCA_014523485.1 Nitrososphaerales archaeon TH5894 | reverse complement strand
TACAATGATGATTCCAAATAAATCATTGATATCCACAATTCCATTCTATGTACTTAATATCATTCCTATTATAATTGCTGATATATTTTTATCAAAGTTACCATTAAAGAGAGTATTTATTTATACATCAGGAGGAATTCTGGGCTCTTCATTCTTCATGCTCTATTATCCAATGATAACTTATATCTATAATGAAGTATTATCTAATCAACCTGTATGGCCTAGTCTTACTGCTCCTATATATTTTGAGATGATTACCCAGATCTATCCTTTACTAGTTCTACCAGCTGTTGGAATGGGAATTTTGGGAACAATTGTTAGTAGTAGATTAATTAACAGAAAAAATTGATGATATCGATTTTAATAGCATAATATACGATTGAAATTCTAAGAATAATTGATGGATTCAACATCTAACAAAAAAATACTTTGGTTTTTAGGAATACTAAGAGTATATTTTATTACCAAAATATAAGCCATTTTTCTTTTTATTAGCAAAGGAGAAGAAAAAGAAGAGATCATCTGACTTTTTTTAACTAATAACTAGTAAATAATTTTTAATTATTATTATTACTTTAATAATAAGAATGAATTAAGATAAGATTTTGTCGAAATTAATTTGTTTTCTTTATTTTGATTTTGAAAATTAAAATTTCAGAAAGTTACTCTACTGCTATTTTGCATCATATTAATCAATCTTTTCAATGTATTAGTAGTAGACATACATTGTAAATGATCTTTGTAATTGCATGTTATTGTATCTAAATTTCCTTCGTTATCTTTTAATTTTGTTTGATATATCTGTTTATTGTCTTTATCAAAGACACTTTTAACTAATCCTCTAACTATCTCTTTTACAACAGGAAGAAGGGCAGATCTCGCACCATAAGCAGTATTTTTATAGATAAGCCAAAACATTTTAGTTGAATCATACTTTGTGGGAAATATCATTTTTTTAGTTTCCAAAGCTATCGTTGAATAATAATGACCAGCAATTTGAATCCACCCGTGGGACAAGATGTTAACATATTCAGCAAATTTCAAGCACGAAGAACATTTATCGTCAAATATGAGTAATGGTCTATCAAAGTAAACAGATGAGTCCATTCTCTATATATTTATAGTTTACGAGGTACTTAAATATTCTTTTTTACAATTTAAATAGGATTTAACACTTACAATTTCAAAACTAACAATAAGAATTTGTATGGACATTGATTAAAGTTAAATGAAAAGTAATAACTGGTTGTACTCATAGAAAAGTGTATCTCCAAATGATACAATTACAAATCTCGTTAAAGAGAGAAGTAAATATAGTTTAACTTTGAATTTTGACTTTATTGAATTATTGATTATGAAAGTTATAGTAGTAAAATATCAACTAGAAGACTTAAGGAATTAGAAAAAGATAGAATATTAGAAAGACAAGTGGATACTTCCAAGGGTAGAATATAAAATGATCAAAATAGGTCAAGTATTAGTCTGATCAATTTTATATTTACTTCGATGGATAATAAAATGGTCTTAGAAATATATCTAATGACTAAATCTTATTGGATCATCCAACAGAAAAACAAATTAGGGAATTTAATTTTTGTAATTTAAAATAAGGAATCATTTAAGTATGAAGATGCAACACATACGATTTATCAATTCTTTTAGCAATATATTTGATTATCTTAGTATAGTAAAAAATAATAAAATCTTTTCTGAAAATGAGTTATTAGAAAATTCAATTTATTTTCAATTTCACCATAAACAAGCAAACAAATTAACCCATTTCAATAAAAATTAATCTTTATTCAATTTTGTGGATATTGTTAATATATATAGAGTATCCGTGACTAATTAGCAGGGTATTATTTTATTATGAAATTGAATGGGGATAATTTGCCAAAAAGATCAGGAATAGAAAGGATAAGTAATGAGAAATTAACTTGGATCAATATAGAAAAGCCTACCCGTGAAAAACTGAAAATGCTCGAACTCCATTATCCTTTTCATGAACTTAATATTGAAGATTGTCTATCGAAACTTCAAATTCCTAAAGTAGATCGTTATGGAGATCATGTATTTATAATACTCCACTTTCCTACAATGGACAATAAGGAAGGCTTCCCACGTTCATCTCAACTTGCAATATTTGTAGGTTATAATTATTTAATTACAATTCAGCATGGGAATTTAAGAGCTTTAACAGAGATATTCCAAATCTGTAAAATCGACCAAAATCAACGTAGTTCATTTATGGGAAATTCTTCGGGATACTTATTTCACAGTATTATAGATCTACTGGTAGATGATTTGCTTCATATGTTAATAAAAGTAGAAGGTAATTTAGATGATATAGAAGATTTAGTGTTTAATGAGAGGATTGCTATTGCAAAAGAGATCTCTCTTCTAAGAAGAGAGATAACCACTCTAAAGAGATTAGTATATCCTCTAAAGCGTACAATACTGACTGTTAGTAGGGAAATCCAAAAGTTCTCTGAAGAAGATCTCACTCTTTATTTTGACGATGTAAAAGATCATATTGACAAGGTGATAGAAGTCCTTGATGAATCAAAAGAGACCATAGAAATATTCAAAGATACCGACTACATGCTTAGCGCTGAAAAGACAAATAAAATTTTGGCAATTCTAACCATACTTTTCACATTATCAATTCCTGCAACAATATTCGCAACATATTATGGAATGAATGTGACTTTACCAGGAGGAGGTTTTGAAATAGATACGACACTACTTCTAGGACCATACACAACTTTTATAATCATTATCCTTTTATCGATAATACTTGCGGGAGCTATGATATATGGATTTAAAAAGAAGGGTTGGCTTGAGTTCTAAATTCATATGGATTATAAGTATAAAACTATTAAATCAAGTTTATTTAATAGTATCAAATTAATTATAAGGATATTTTAGAATATCAATTTTTTAATCGTCCAAATTAAGTTACAAAAAATTTAGTTATTGTGTGTATAAAAGTTAAAATTTATTCACGAATACCCAAAGTGAATTTAATCTTATTGTTTATATTATTTGTTAAATAGGTTGTACCATTGAATTTTAAATCTAATAATGATAAATTTATTTTAGGATTAGGATTATTTTCTATTTTAGTGTTATTATTATCTATATTATTGTTTGATAATGAGAATTTTTCTATAACCGCTCAGGATGATAATAATGATGATAGTAAGAAAAATGAAAAGAACAATGATGCTGCTGCTGCTGATTTAACTACTATAAAAACAAAAATAAATTTAAATAATATTAATATTAAAAACTACGATCGCTTAAAGTTAGTTGCTTATCTTAATGGTGAAGGACAGACTACTTATATCGACTTGAAAGAGAGTCAAGATAAAATAAATATAAAAGATAATTCTTTAACGGTTAATCTTAAATTTAATAAAAGTAATGATATTTCCCAAGTAATGTTTGACGATGAATATTATGTCTGTGGTTATATAATAGATGATAAAGTGAATACTGCTAACTCAAAATCAAATCTTACATTGTATGATTGTGATGAAGGGAATATTAGTTTAACTTCTACTGATAAAGATACAGTTAAACTATTCTATACACTTAAAAAATTTAGCGAATCTAATATACTTTACAAAAATAATGGTAGTCCATCTAGTAGCTCAAAAGAAACTCCTAAAGAAGTAAATTTAAGAATAGATGTTCCTATACATGATAACAAAAAGATAAACGATATGTATTTAGTAGCAATGATAAAAGGTGAATACCAAATTAAGAAAATTGATGCACAAAATGTGATAAAAAAAGAAGGAAATAAAAAAAGTAACAGTGAAAAACTTTCAATTCCATTTACATTTGATAGAAATACAGAAGTGGGTCTTATAGAACCAGGTGATATGTTTTTTGGATGTGTTACCTCTAATGAATTTCCTGATCAAAATTCAGATTGCGAAAAAAGAATAATAACAGATTTATCTAAGATAAGTCAAGTATGTGCAAGATTAGATAGTGCCTGTAAATAATAAAATGATGAATAAAAATAAAAATTCAGTCCCTATTTGTGAAATGTATTATAAATAATAAAATAGAGGGACATATTTGTTTCATTGTTCAACATTATTAATTCTTTGATTATAAAAGCATCTATATTTATAAGGGTAAATGGCACTCGATGCATAAAATATCTCTCAATATATCCAGTTTTACAAATGTAAAGGTTAGTCCTTATACATGTATCCTGTATATTACTATAGCATGGCGAAAGACCCAATTTGTGGAATGTTTGTAGAGGAAAACGAAAATTCTATACATCATAACAAGGATAGAATACCCTACTATTTTTGTTCCTCTCAATGTTTAAATGAGTTTCTAGAACCGGAGAAAGCATTAAAGAAATTAAAGATACATGTTACTATAAGTATAGCACTTACTATCCCAATAATTATCCTTAGTTTACCTCATATGATTCCTGAAATAGGACATGCTTTTCCAATGGAGATGATGGAATATACAAATTATATACTTTTGGCTTTAGCAACTCCAATACAATTCTGGATTGGATGGCGCTTTTATAGAGGGTTTTGGGATGGAGTTAAAGCTAAAGCATCTAACATGGATACTCTAATAGCTATAGGAACTACAGCTGCCTATCTTTATAGTACAATTGTGACTATTGTTCCTGGTTATTTTCCATTTACTGCTGTATATTTTGAAACGTCTGCAATAATAATTACACTCATTTTAGTTGGAAAATTACTTGAAACAAAAACAAAGGAAAAGGCTTCCAATGCTGTAAGAAAATTACTTGACTTAAAGCCAAGGACGGCGAAAGTATTAAGACCTGTATTTATGGAAGAAAAGGAGAAAGAAGTGATTAAAAAAAATAACAACAATAGTCATAGTAATAATAATAATTATCAAAGCAATGTAAATTTTGATAATTCTAAATTAAAATCAATAACAAAGAAGGAATTTAAAGAAATAGAAATTCCAGTAGAACAAATTGAAGAAGGCGATCTAATGCTTATTAGACCTGGTGAACGAGTTCCAACCGATGGTTTAATAATTGAGGGAAATTCTTCTGTTGACGAATCAGCTTTAACAGGTGAGAGTATTCCAAGAGACAAGACAAAAGGAGATGAGGTAATAGGTGCTACAATTAACAAGAATGGTTTTCTTAAAGTCAAAGCAACAAAGGTAGGACAAGACACAGTCTTATCTCAAATAATAACATTAGTTGAAGAAGCAAAAACTGGAAAGGCAAAATTGGAAAGAATGGTAGATCAAGTAGCTAAATATTTCGTTCCCGCAATTGTAATAATAGCAATAGGAGTATTTTTGGGATGGTACTTTATAGGAAATGCAGGATTAACCTATTCAATACTTGCATTTGTATCTGTAATAATAATTGCATGTCCTTGTGCATTAGGGATTGCTACTCCTGCTGCATTGATGATGGGAGCTGCAAGAGGTGCCGAGAATGGAATATTGTATAAAGGAGGGGAACATATAGAAATAGCAAATAAAGTTAATACTATTGTTTTTGATAAAACTGGTACATTAACGGTAGGAAAACCATCTGTTACTGACATAGTAACTTTAACAGATATTGGAGACCAGGAATTACTAAGACTTGCAGCAATATCAGAATCAGGTTCAGAGCATCCTTTAGCACAGGCAATAATTAGAAAAGCTAAAGAAAATGGTATTCCAATAACTAACCCCGATTCATTTGGGGCAATAGCAGGATATGGCCTCAAGGCAACATATTCAAATCATACCATTATGATTGGCAATAGAAAGATGATGGAAGATAGTAAGATTGCAATTACTGAAAGCATAGATGCAAAACTTGCTGCATTTGAAAAAGAAGGTAAGACTGCAATTTTAGTTGCAATAGATAATACTCTTTCAGGTATAATAGCACTATCAGATACTATAAAAGAAAATGCAAAAGGTGCGATTAAAGCTTTGCAATCTAAAGGAACAGAAGTAATAATGCTCACTGGAGATAATGAGAGAACTGCGAATGCAGTAGCATCCAAGCTGGGTATTAACAGAGTAATAGCAGAGGTAATCCCTCATCAAAAAGAAGAAGTAATAGCTAAATTAAAGACGCAAGAAGGTAAAGTTGTTGCAATGGTTGGTGATGGGATTAACGATGCACCTGCATTGGCAAGAGCAGATTTAGGTATTGCAATAGGTTCTGGAACCGATGTAGCAAAAGAAACAGGAGGAATAATATTAATAAAAGATGATATAGGAGATGTCGTAATTGCATTAGATTTAGGTAAAAAAACTGTTTCAAAGATAAAACAGAATCTGTTCTGGGCATTTGCATATAATACTGGTTTAATACCGATAGCAGCTGGAGCATTAGTGCCTGTTTTTGGACTAAGTGTATTTGGTTGGCTTCCAATACTTGCAGGCTTAGCAATGGCTATGAGCTCGGTAACTGTAGTGACAAATTCTTTATTGCTTGGAAAATACAAACCAAGATACAATGCTTATTGAGCTTGCTTTTTTTTTAAAAAAAGAAGTAGTTAAAGTGAAGATTAACTACTAATACATATTATTTTAACTACCTACAAATTTTACTGATTAAGTTAATATTTTATAGAATATAAAAGTTAATATTTTATAGAATATAAACAAAAATGGTTTAATAAAAAAACTATATTTAAAATATCCATTCATAACCTGTGCTTCTAAATTCCTTCTCATTTTTATTAAATATACCTTCCAATAGACACACTAATCCATTAATCCAAGACAATTTTTTAGAAT
>JAATVK010000080.1 GCA_014523485.1 Nitrososphaerales archaeon TH5894 | reverse complement strand
CTTTGAATATCTGTATTAATTTTATAATAATATTTCTAGTAAGAGAATAATTAATTGTCATAGCCTGAATAATAAATATAGGTGATTGGTGGGTTATAGTAGGAAGAGTAGTATGTCCAGACTATGACAATACTACAATATGACAATGCCAACAGACTATTTGCGCCTTGTAGTTCTTTCTTTTGTTTGAACTACTCATTCGGTATTGCTATTATAATAATTTTATATTTATCATTGCTAGTAAATCTAATTTTATTTAATTGTTATTTTTTCATTGTTGTTGTTGTTGATGTTGTTCGCCTTGTTGTTATTGTAGAGTTTAAAGCCATAACCCCTACTATCCAGGACTAGGAATAACAATAGAAGGCTATGGCAATAGGTTTGTGTGAATCTTTCTATCTTTGGATTGTATTCAGGTTAATAATACATACTATTTAATGATTGAAGACAAATTAATTGTCATAGCCTTCCTGTTGTATGATAGACTCGTAACAACAGAGGAGAACTATGACATGCAAACGTATGATTGGAGTGGTAATTATATATTGAAAAATAAAATATTTAAGAATTTTAGACTTGCCTTTTTTTGAGGATTGATAATATTTTACTGTGCTTCTTTTAATATATTGTTTTTGTGACCTGCTTTTACTATATCGCTAACGTAATAGATTATTATCAAGATATTGGAATAATGTTTAATAAAGATCTGGAACAATCGTGCGCCGGCATTTAAATACATCGGTAACTTATATGCAGTTAGGTGTATGTATGTTATGGTTATGACGGGTAAGTTGAACACGTACGTTAGAAAGGAATTCCTATAATCCTAGTAGGAATAATGGTTTAGGTTTAGCAAGGTATATTTTAAAAGAATTAAATAATAATCGAATTCTCGATATTAATCTTGGTTCAAAACAATTTGATAATAATAAAAAATTTGTACACTCCATACAAGAATTTCTAAAAGACATGGAATGGTTATCACTAGATAAATATGGAGAATATAAGATTACAGAAGCAGGACGTAAAAATTCTTTAGATAATTTAAAATTTTAATAAAAAGTCTTAAAGACTAACAGAATTGACAATTTCTTTTATTGGTTTTACATAATCCTTTGGAGCATTTCCGTTTTCAAAAGAAATTTTGATTATTAAGTTTCTTTCAGAAACATCATTGTAGTTAAAAGGATTGGGTTTAAAATCTTTTTCTTCACATGCAGAGGGTAAAACGATTGTATTGTTCTCTAATTTAAATAAAAATAAATCTTCATGTTCCCCTATGTTTACAACTTTTTTCTTTTCATCTGCCCAGACGGAAGGGGCATATTCATAATTCGTATTCTCTAACGTAAGGCGAGATTCTACATTGATGGCTTTTCCTTTTACTTTTTTACCTTTTTGTTGCACTCTTATAAAATAACTATTATTGTTATCTTTTGTTATCTTACCAAATTCTAATTTTATTTCTGTTGATAGTAATTTCCAAAATTGCAAACCACTAAACACGACTCCGATTGTAGAAACAATTATTCCTATATTGCCAAAAAATGAAGTTTGAGGATTTAATGATAAAGAAATAGAAATTCCTAAACCTAAACCTAGTACAAATGTTATAACTGAAAATATCAATCCCATTTAATTGTAAATTAGATAGGAAGGTAAAGCTCTTTATATTCAATAGCTATCGCCTTTAAGAATTTGGAGAGCTATTAACGTTTCTTTTTACCACCCAAAAATCAACAGTCTTTTATCCTACCTTCTCCTATCATAATATACCTCAATCAAAACTGCTTGAGTAATTCATCATCGTGGGTGTTGTCAGGCAATTCTAACACCCACATTTCAACACCCATTTTAAACACCCGTAGAATCAACAGGACCATAATTTATTAATATAATAACAAAAATAATAAAATAGAAATTAGAACTAGATTATCAACTATTTTACTAGTTGTTAATTCTTGTTTAACATACTGTATATAGGGAAATACAGCATATATTAATATTACGGTATTACTGTAAAACTGTATATACGCAAGATATATATAATTAACAGACCGTATATAAGGTATGCTAAGAGCGCTTTTGGTTAAAGATTCTAATAAAATTAAAACTTCCTGGTTATTACCTAGAGATTTGGTAAAGGAAGCCAAACAATACGCTTTAGATCATGATACAAATGTTACTTCAGTTATTATTGATGCTTTAACCGATTTTCTATCTAAGAAAAATAAAAAATGAGTTCTAAAATATCAGATAAAGAATGGATTGAAATGTTTAACGAATTTTCACGAGAGTTCTATTTTAAACGATATATGGTTACGTTTAAACCAACATCTGCTATTAGTAGCATTGTTTTACCTAGTGATAGACATGAAATGAAAATAGGAATTAATCTATTGACTAAAATAGATAAAAAACAAATTGAATCAATTGAAGATCTTAACGAACAGGTTTTGGCTTTAATTGCAGTAGTAGAAG
>JAATVK010000079.1 GCA_014523485.1 Nitrososphaerales archaeon TH5894 | reverse complement strand
TTTATCAATACATCTGTACAACATACAAAAGAGAATGTAAAGGAGCTTTCAAAAATAGGTGCTAATACTGTAAAAACATTCCAACAAGTTTCAAGCGATAATATTCATAATATGAAAACAAGAAATTCTTCTAGTGTCTAACTACTGTATAAAAATACACATTTAGATATATTAACTCGTAATAACATAAGACAAATTCTCTTTTTTTATTATCCATTTTTTAAATTTGGTCTTCCGATAGAAAAATTTCGAATCAATCAAAGATCTAAATTTTTTAGGGAGTTTTGTATTAATTTTAGTCCCTAATAGGGACAAATATTTTAATAGCAAATATTCAAACAGATAAATATTTTTAATATTATCTATAAACACTTTATCATGGACTTGTAAATACTACCACAAAAAGTAATACATCAAACAGTTCTACACTTCCTGTCCTTTTAATACATGGCTATATTGCAGATGCTACTGTTTGAAATAAATGGATGGATTTGCTAAAAAAAGATGGCATCGTTGCATATCCTATAACATTTAAACAATCAGATGATAAATGTGGGTCTTCTGCAGAACATGCAAAAGAATTATCAAAAATAATTAGACAAACCAAAGACGAAACAGGGCAAAATAAAATGAATATTGTTGGTCACAGTAAAGCAGGGTTGGATGCAAGAGTATATTTGGCTAACAACACAACGGATGTTGCAAATCTAATTATGATTGTAACACCAAACGTCGGTTTTCCTCTAGCAGAGTCAAGCGAAATCTGTACTCCTGTTATATATGAATTAAGGTTTGGTGCAGCAGTCACCGAAGTAAAAATGACCCCAACCACCCAATACTATACTATTTTGCCGGTGAATGGGATCCTATATCAGGAAACTGCCAGCTAACTCCATTTTTACCTATGGAACAAATGGGATCTTCCATCCTTCCCAAACCTAATGATGGGATGGTGCCTTTGTCAAGTATAGAGTCAAAAGATTATTTTATTAATCTTGGACACAGTAAAAGTTGCCATACTAATCTAATTAGTGACTATGAATATGGATTAGCAAAAGATGTAATCGCAGACGATATTAATTAAACAGGAACTCAAACACAACAACAGCCTTCACAACAAAAAAAAAGGTACAGGTATATCTTTAGACTTGACTACACCAACTATGGGTGGTTTGAAGGACAAAGGAGACGCATCAGGATATTCTTTAAGAGTAGGAAAATTCAAAGATGAAAATATGCTGGCTTTAAATCAAACAATGGTTAATCCATACACATATACAGTATTTTTTGTAACTGCTGAACCTGTTGATGACCCTGACCCAAATCCCGCTGATGTGGTAGTGGGAACCAAATTGTCTATTCCATTTGGGCAATAACTTTTATTAATTTTTTTATAGACTGTAACAATATGTTATAAAAACAGATAAATCTTATTCATTATCAATATTACTTTAACATTTTCACTAAGATTGTACTTAACTAGTAAAATTATACTCTTTCTTAACCAGCAAATTATAAAGGATCATAAATTTTTAACATTTTTATAAATTAGTTTTGTTATTGTAAATCATTTTATGTGAGCCAAATATTACATAAAATAATGACTTTGATCTCGATTGACACATTCGTAATATGTTATGGATATATGTCAAGCATATCATTTTATAACTTTTTAAATAATGCCCTCCTACTCCACTTCCATTCCTCCGGAGTTCATAATTGATACGATAATATATAATGGATAAATTGAGATAGCTACAAAAAATTAGTAAAACAATTTTCTATATTTTTTTTATAGAAATTTAATAAGAAAAATTTTTATACAAAAAAGCAATCTAAGAATTTACATTGAAATACACTTACTTATTTGTAATAATGCCAGCAACATTCCTTGCAATTACGCTCGGAATTTCTGCATTAACTGTTTCAGCATTTGCACAATCTGAAGAAACAAACCAAACCATGCAGGATGCAGGTCAATCTGCTAATCAAGCTGGTGAAGCAATGCAAGGAAATGCTAGCGAGATGGGTGCTAATATAACTGAAGGAGCAAAAGAGGTTGGATCAAATGTTACTGAAGGTGCAAAAGGTCTCGCTGAAAAGATTGGGGAAGGAATAGAAAACTTAGTAAAGTAGGATAATTTTATATTATTCAATTTTATCTTTAACTTTTTTTAAGATAAATTCAAATTAACTCTTTAAAAATAAAATCTACAGCATTATTTACCTGTCTGAATGACTAAGGTTCTATTGTTGATGAACTTAACTATCCTTTAATCAAACTCTATTTCAAACCTTTAATTTCTGTGAATGATTTGAATTTGTAGAAACTCAATTTTTATTAAAGACATTAGTTAAATATTATGTAATACTACTACTCATTAGATGTCAAACGATATGACAGATTTTAATTCTGAAGATATAATTAAAAAAGAAGCAAGGGGTCTAGGTGACGATTCTGATTTTGGCGAAGTTCAAGAAATTTTAGGAGAATTTATAATAACTCAAAAAGGTACTGTAGATAAAGAGAGATATTATTTTCCAAAGAGTCTAGTTGAACGTTTTGACGGCGATACTGTTTATTTTAAAGTGACAAAAGAAGAAGCAAAACCACATAAACGCGATTAACGCCACCTTTTATTAATAATTTATTAGAATATTAAGAGGGTACATCTATTTGCAGTTCAAACAGGCAAACGTTCTTTTTTAAGAATACAAATTCTAAACAATACTTTTATGATTCTTTATAATACCATCTCATAATGCGAAGATTAGCTTATTTCTAATTAGGTCCACTTCTACCTTGTCGATTAAATAACAATTGACCTAATTTCGATTTCAAAAAAAGTTCCGGTTTACCAAAATTTGTTATAGACACATTAGAGGTGGCAGAGAATTTGTTGGAATATTGCTTTATTATTTGAATCTTTTCTGTTCTATCGAGCAAAGTGGAGCCATCTGACTTCATGTATAAATCGTAACTAACCAAGCCCTCTTTATTACGATGAGAAAAATGTATGTCTGGTGATAATCCTTTATTCATGACAAATCTTTCTTTACTTCTTGGCCTTTCTAAGCTGTTTATTAATTGATAAGTTATATCAAAATATGGAATAACCTTTGTGAGAAAGCCTTTTAGTTCAAATAGTTCTTTATGATGGATGCCATAACTTTTTTCATCCCATTGTAGATAGTAGCTGCCAATTTCTAATTTTGGTTTTTCATATTCATTAGCTTTAATATACCGGAATAGTAGCTCTTCCGTAAACTTCAATTAAGTCATTAAACATCTTTTAGGCTATATAAAACATCTAGAAAACAATATATATTTGAAATAAATCCATCAATTTTCTCTGTTTTGTTTATTTCTATCAATTCTCAACGCCGATTGCCTCCATTTTAGATTTCGAAGAGCATTAATTTTAGTTGAAGTAGGCTTATCTATTAGCTCCGAAGATGAATGCGGTATGATTGATATTTTTTCAAGTGAAGGAATTTTAGAGCGAATTGCCATTTCCATTCTTAACGATAACATTTCGATATCAGAGAGAGGCTCGTCACCGCTTAATTCTATATGAATTTCTGCCTGGTCAACCATACCGGAAGATCGTAGTAAAACATTTTTAATATTGACTCGTTCATTTACAAACTGCTCAGAAATTATCTTTTTTATCATATCTGTTAGTTGAGGATTTTGCCATGAATCCACAAGTATCAGTGATGATCTCTTTAAGGATAAATAAGATACAGAGAATATGTATCCTGCAATTATCATTCCACCTATTGCATCCATTTGTAAAAATCCAAATTGAGTCGCTATAAGTATACTAAAGAAACCTATTACAGATGCTGACCCGTCTTTTATTGAATTTCGGGCATCTGTTTTAAGTGAAAGAAGATTATATTTATTTGCAATTTTTCTCATTTGAAATGCTCTATGTAACGATAATGCACTGGCACCAGCCAACACAATCATTACCAAAATTGGTTCTTTTATTTCATGGGGATGTATTAATGATTGATATGAATTATAAAAGATCACTACGCCTATTGCTACCATACCTATAGCAGCCATTAAGGCAGCAAAACTTTCTACCTTATGGTATCCAAAATGAAATTTTTTGTCAGCAGGTCTATGAGCTATTCGAAGTCCAAGGAGCACAATAAATGATATAGTGGCATCGGATATTGAGTCTATTCCGTCGGCAGTTGCTACTACACTACCACTTAGATAACCTGTTACTATCTCAACAATTCCTATAGCTAGAAGAGTTATTACAGATATTTTTGCTATCCTTTTGCCTGCGATTATTCCTTCCCTAACTAGATTAGGGGAAGAAGTCAACGAGCTTGTATTTTCTATTAATGAATTTTCAATTTCGTTCGAAGAATGCTGCGCAGGGTCACTGTTAGTATCATCAGCAGCATCTTTAGAATTTTCTTTGGCTGATTCATGCAATTTTAAAATGTACTGTATAATAGAGAGTATTCATATTTAAAGGTAGATATGTGAGGAGAAAACTCATAAATATATCATCTTTTTATAGTATTGAAAAAAACTGGAACTTGCTATAAAGTTGCTAACACTTTTTTATGACTACATTAGTGAATCAATTCTATAAACAAATTATTGTAAAAAAAGTGAATGAAAACAAAAAAATTATTTAGTCACACAAGTCCAATATTTTCTTAAAACAAATTATTATTTGCTTGATTTCAAATTAATAATGATATATGATTGAAATTAGTTCAATTTGAGGTATTTTATTGAATTAAATATTAAATGAAAAATAATTGATAATACTTTATGTATCTAAATACTATATATTATAGTAGTTATTACAAATTAGAATTATATACTTTAGAAACAAGATTTTTGGAAAGAATATAAATCAAACAAATACTTTTGAATTAATCTTTTGTATAGCTAAAAATTGCTAGGCGTATCCTTCAGCTTAATGGTTATCAGCAGTAGGTAGATATAGTAATTTATATTACAATGAAGGTATACAATGAAGGTAATTAATAATATTATAAAATAATATTTGATCAAGTAATATCTTTGTTTCTAATTATTCCGGTTGTATCTCTTTCGTATATGACTTCATTCCCATCAAGAGCAAAAAATGAGCAACAAACTTGAATACTTAAGTATTTCACGAAGAACAACTTTAACTACTACTGATCTGTGTTTCCTACATAACTAGTTTAACTTTAACATTAATGCATGTTTAAAGTTAATGGAACTGTTATTAAAGAGGTATTTAGTTCATATTTAGAGGGAAAGAGAGATAAATGCATCTTTTAATAGCATTATAAAATCTCATAGTAAACCTTGACCAAAGACCATTTTTAACCAAAGATATTAATGCATCACACAAGTTTTCCAAAATGGCAAACAAGCCTTATCTAGCTTAATCACTGCAATAAAAAAATTTTAGCATGCGAATAGACGTACGCAAAAAATCTAAATAAATATCCTTAAACAATAATGATGTCAAATTCAATTAGTAATTAAAGGGCTAAAAACATTGAATAGTGAGAAAAGTCATAATCGATATAAATGATATAGTATTTACAATTATTATATGTCTTCGAATTTTTCATCAACACAAAAAATTCCTCAAAGCGCAACAGAACATAACAAATTAACAAAAGTTACATCAGGATATATGGAGATTG
>JAATVK010000078.1 GCA_014523485.1 Nitrososphaerales archaeon TH5894 | reverse complement strand
ATCAGAGAAGGGTGATTTGTTAGTACAATTGAAATCTTCTTTAACACAGGATCGCTATAATTTTCCTCTAGAAATTGTCTTTTTAAATTCAACTCTACCAACACATACTTCTCAATCTGTACCTAATTTAGAATCAAATACGTCTGGAGACACTTTCAGTTCCGCAGGTCTGTCTGTTCCTTCTACGTTAGAGAGGGTGGTTCCTGTACAAAGTTATGATATTATTATCTATGACTCAAATGGTAATGAATTGTGGAAAAAAACTTCACAATCTGCAACTGAGGGCAGGGCAACACTGAATGTCGAATTTGGAGACTATACAGGTAAGTTGACTATTGTGATAGACAAGATATTACCAAGCCAGAGTTCTAATAATATTCTTAATACAGAGCTCCCTTCAAGAATTGAGAATGTAGATAACATGTCAAATGTCGATCAATTATCAAGAATTGACTCTGTTAACTTCACTTCGTCACTAACAGAAGCTTAATTATAATATTGAAATACGCACTCCCATAATTTTACTTAAAATTTCGAAGAGTTGTTTTCCGAAAAGTATCTTACAGAAATATATTTGGATTATACCTGATTCTTGGATATGATATCATAGTATTGTTGTTATTGTTTACAATAACAAGTGGTAGTAAAATTAATGATAGCGCCTAGAATTTAATTAAGTTATGAAAATTATATCAACAAAACGTATTATATTAATGCAGATTAGATTAGAAAAAGATTTCTTATTCCTTCAACTATATACTCTACAGCAATTGCAGCTATTATAACGGCAAATACCCTGGATACTATCATAGAACCTCTATTACCAAGGACCTTGTAAATTGGATTTACCATTCGTAAAATAACATATGTAATTGCTATTACTATTATAATAGATAAAAAAGTTATCAAAAATCCAGAAGTTTGATATGATATTATAACAGCTGTAATTGAACCTGGTCCTGCTAATAATGGGAAAGCAATAGGAACTACTCCTACTTCTTCTTTAACCTTACCTACGAATCTCCATTCTCCGTATGTTAACAATTCTATAGCAATTATAAATAATAATGTTCCTCCAGCAATCATAAAGCTAAAGATAGTTATTCCAAATAGCTGCAAAATTTGAGTTCCTGCCACTCCAAAAAGAAGTAATAACCCTGAAGCTGTAAGGATAGCAGTTTTTGATACAGTTTTGTGTTCAGCCTTTTCTAAGTTTTTTGTAAATGTTATAAATAATGGAATATTTCCTATAGGATCAATTACTACGAACAACGCAATAACAGAAGTAATTATATCAGTTTGAAAAGTATCAGGGACTCTAAGTAGATCGTTAACAGTTTGGAACATAGATATTATGAGTTCGTTGTACATTTATAGAAACAATAATTTCTTTAGGATAATAAGTTAATGGCTCTCGAAAACCTGTAGTACTCGTTTTACCTATTTATTTAGATGTAGTAAAAAGAATTGATTTATTGTATAAGATATTACTTATTTTTTATCATGTTTTTCAATTTCAATATTTGATTAAATATAATAATATAACCTGCAAAAACTTAAAATTAAGCAGGCTAAAATATGATAATATATAAGCTATGTTTATTATTATTCATATAAGGATACATCATATACAAAAAATTAAATAATTATTTTAAATAGCACAGTATATTATTACTAATAATATAGCATGAAAAATTATAGCGAAAATACTGAACATAATGTATGTATCTATTGTAATGAAAAAGATGGAAATAAGCTCTTAAAAAATACAATAAAAAATAGAATTGTTTGCAGAAGTTGTTACGATATTGTAGTTGAGATGACAAAACCTTATAGAAGCAATAGTTATAATTATTAACTTAGTCTAATTATTAGTACTGCTATAAATTTCTAAAATTGCTTTTTAATTGTATTAAACAGATTATTACTAATTTGCTAATTGTAGAAAAGATTGAAATTAAATATTACCCATCATATTACATTGCAATAAGTTAGCCATAACTACTTCCCTTAAAATAATTTCCATAAATCTATATTGTGTTATTTAATTATCTCTGAATAAATTGATTAACCACACTTTATGAGATATTTTATTCTCAAGATATTCTTCTTTATGTAACAAATTATTAAGATAATTTTTTTATTATACTCTATTTGTAATTATACTTGAAAATGAAAGGATATAAAATTTCGGAAGGAGTTTATATCTAACAAATAGCTAATTCTTGCAACACCACATTCTTAAGAAATCAATTGTAGATTTAGTATCTCTAAAGATTTGAGTTTCTCTTGATATAATATTATTAAAGTCAGATGAAATATTGAGTGGCGTATTGTTGAGTGTTAAAATGCATTTTATACCTGCTTTATTCGCGGCTTCAATTCCTAAAGGAGCATTTTCAACTACTATACATTCTGATGATTTTAAATTCATTTTTTGTAATGCTACAAAAAATGGAGTAGAATCAGGTTTTCCAGCCTCAACATCATCTCCCGATACTACCACATCAAAATTTTTTAATCCAATCGTTTTATCGATGGTTAATTCTATTTCTTTCTTTGCTGCACCAGTAACAATTGCTTTTAAACATTTACATTCATTTAGCACTTTGATTAGATCACGAACGCCTTCAATAAGTTGAGTATTTTCAATTTCTTTAAATAGTTGTTTCTTTCGTTCACTTATCTTATCTACTAATTTCTGATCAAGTTCTTTATTTATATTATATTTTTTAAATATCTCCTTTATCAAGTTATTTGAAGGCATACCTTCTAATTGATACACGATTTTTTTATCTATTTCATAGTTAGTTTCCTCTTTTATCGCAATTTTCATTGCTTCCGCGTGAAAGGGCATTGCATCTATTAAAACACCATCCATATCGAAGATTATTCCCTTCATAATTTTAATACAATTAGGATCAATTGAGGATATATTAAAATGAATATGTTAATATTGAAATACAAAATAAGGAATGAAATAAAAATATTAATGATCCAAAAATAGGTTATCATATTACGATCTTGAAATATAATAGCATGAGAACAGAGTCACACTATCTTCTCATGGATTGAGATCTACAAATATAATTTTTTCAAAATATGATAGTTATAGTAAAGCATTGATTGTATTCTTTATTTTGTTCCTTCCCTTTCAAAGAAGTTAAAAATAGTTCCTTTAACTTGTCACTCTAATAATTATATAGAATCATATCATAAGCATTAAACTCTCTTTAAACACAATTTTATTGTATTTTTTATCTTAACATTCCATAATGGATTTCTTTCTGCTATTCCCTTTAGCTGGGGACAGTCAGTATCCTACCTTATGTGGTTTTCATAATACTACAATGGGAGGAATTTTAGATTGATTATTTTAGTAATCAGCAATAGTACTAAATATCTTACCTCATTAAGAGAACATTTTCTTAAATCTTAGAATCTTCATTTTCCTACTTTGTTTTGTACGTCATCATTTTTTTATGACTACTATTGTAAAGGTATTATTCCTGAATCGTTCAATTAGATATTAAAATATAAAAACAAAAAATATTCTTATAATTTGATGGTGTTGATTATAATCACTATTTACATTTCAGTGTAAGATTTTAAAATCAGTTATTTCTAAACCCAATTCCCTTTGTAACTTTCGTATTCTTTTAGCATACATAATTTGTTTATCAAATTCCCATTTATTGATCGCTATACAATATCCTACGCAGCACTTATGTAAAGCTCCCCGTGTCTGATTTGTATAATAACCAGAGGGTAATACTTCATGATATCGATAACCTTCTCTAAAATATTTACCTACATCCCATCTATTCTTGTTAAAGAAAGTATTATAATTTCTTCTGGATTTAAAAGCTCCCATAATAATAACATTTTTGTCTTCTAAACTATTTATAATTTAAAAGAAGGTAATTTTGTACTCAAATGATCAATTTTATATCTTACTATTTAACTACAATTTCTTGTAAATTTTACAACATTTTATAATTTTAAAGGCAGAGATGGCATATACTTCCTCATACATTTTTAAGATTTATATTTGTTACGTATTTAATTCCATAATTAGAGAGAACTTATTTTTCCTTTTAATGCCTTGTTAAATCATAAAAGTTTTTTGATCTTGTTCTTAAGTTATGTCTACATAGAGAGGACAAATATACTTTTTTTTGTGTCAATACATAAACTATTGTATTACTTTAATGTGTCAATATCAATCAAATTACAAAATTAACTAAAGACCAAAATTTGCTAATCTTTACCTTCTAATTCTCTTCCCTGTTATTGATTGATTTCTTAATGTCAGCAACGGCAACAGGTTTACTAAACTCTTCTCCACCTAGATTATTATTATCAGTAGTTGTATTAGTATTATTATTATTATTATCTCTTCCTTTCCACCTAAATTGAATCTCGATTGTTAGGAAGAAATAGATAATCTTTCTCGTTAGTTCTTAATAATATATTTTTCATAAGTTTCTAAATTTTGTAACGGGGTTACTAAATATAGTAACACAGAGAACCATTTAACATGGTCGAACAATGCAAATTCGCTTAAAATTTGTGCTCAAAAGAAAAGCCTTGGGCGGGATTTGATCCCGCGACCTTTTCCTTACCAAGGAAACGCTCTACCAGGCTGAGCTACCAAGGCATGAGGGAAACTGTATACTTCTAATTATTGTAACTCTGAATCTAGCGTGGATAATATAAATGAAAGATTTGTTATTCAGTCTGCATATATATGATTCGAAACAATTATTCTAAAAATTCTATTTACGTAATATCTGTACGCTAACTACATCTTCAATAGTTTAGATTATTATTTCATTCCCCCAGATAAATAGATGGCATAACATTTCCTGTTGTAAATCCAATAAATTAGGGTATTACTCTTTCTAAAACCACCTTATATATAGTCAATCTCGTTTATTTCAAAAGTTGAAATAAATCAATCAAAACTTATGATAGTAAACCAGTGATACAGACATATCTCTGTTATGTGAATTTTTGATCTCTAATAATCAATAAATGATATCCAATTAGCTTAGTAAAGTTTAGTTATCTGATTAGCTAGGTTTGAGTAATTGTGCTATAAGAAATTTGTATAACAATTATCAAATGTAATTATATAGAAAATGTATAAAATACATTATTCTTTAACAAAGTTAGATTTATTTGCAATATAACATATTGAAATTAGAAAATCTAAGTTACATCAAAATTAAAATCTAATATTCTTATTAATAATATTATTAGTTAGATATTCTAATTTCTAGAAAACATATAAATAAAATAATTGTTTACTATGAAATTTCAATGGAAAACAGCGGAGAACAACAAAAATCTGAAAAAATAAACCCAAAGAGCCCTTCATATTGCGACCAATGTGAGAAGGAATCCATCATTTTTGATAACTCTGCAAATGAATTTGTTTGTTCTTCTTGTGGATGTGTAATTAATAATGAATTATTGAATAATGAAAATATGCAAGGTTATATCGTTCAGTCAGATTATAACGATAGGGCTAGAACTGGTATGCCTGAATCTTTAGCTGTTCATCACAAAGGTTTATCTACCTTAATAGGAATGGGTGATATCGATGCACGGGGTAAGGCTTTGCAACCAAAACAAAAAATGGAAATTCAACGACTAAGGACTTGGAATAGTAGATCTCAACTGAATGATTCTGTATCGAGAAATCTAGAAAAAGCTTTAAAATATTTAAATAATTTTGGAGATAAGCTCTCTGTAAATCACGCTGTTATTGAAAGTGCTGCATATATTTATAGAAAAGCCGCAATCAAAAAATTAGCTAAAGGAAGGTCAACAATAGGATTGGTAGGGGCATCTTTATATGCTGCCTGCCGAGAAGCATCAACCCCGAAGACTATTTTAGATATTTCTGAAATTTGTAATATATCAAGTAAAGAGTTAATGGCTCACTATAAACTCATATTAAACGAGTTAGAACTTAACATTCCTGCTACAAAAGGGCCAGATTATGTTACTATTATTTGTAATAGACTAAAATTAAGTGAAAAGACTAAAAGAGAAGCATTACAAATATTTTCAAAAGTAGAACAGAAAGGTATTTCCATTGGTAAAAACCCCAGAGCAATAGCAGGCGCAGTAATATATTTAGCATCTCAAGTATGTGATGAATTTATCCGACAAGTAGAAATTTGTCAAGTAGCGGATATTTCAACGGTTTCTTTAAGAAAAAGATGTAAAGAAATTAAAGCTTTAACTGAAGTGGATAATCTTGTTCATATATAAAACTTGACCAAGAGCACACATCAAATAAAGGAAAAAAAACATCGAAGGTATTGAAAGTCATTGAAATTCTTTTAAAGTCTTTTCCCTGCCAAATACCAGTTTTCCTTTGGATTTTCATTGAATACTACTATTACATGTTCTGGTTTTGTTTTTAGAATTTCCACTGCAGATTCAGTTATTTTTTGTACAAATTTTTTTTTTGTTCATCCGATCTACCCGGATAGAGAGATATGCTAATCAGAGGCATTTAATTTATATTAATTCTATAACCAGTTATAAGATATTAAACCTTTCAAATATCTGATTGTTGTTCCTGAGTGTCTTTCAAATTTTAGACACTCTTGCTATCAAGTGTTAATATGTTCATTTTCAAATTATCATTCAATTTTAGGTTATTAAACATACAAATGTTTATTACAAAATCTTAATGATTAAAATTTGATCTTTATGCTTATATATTCGTAGAAAATAGCTTTTAATATCGAATGCTTAGTGTACAGGAATGGAAAAGATGGTTCTTATACCAACTAATTGGTGAAGGAGTGCATAATGCTATATACCACGAGCATATCATAAGAGAACTTGGAAAGCATTACGATAGTAACTTGGAAAGGGCTTTGAGAGATTTAATTGATGATGGAATAATAATGTTAATTGAGTCAAGGAAGAATAAAAAGTATATTGTAAATTTTGAATTCCTTTCAGAGGCAGAAATGATATTGAATTTAGATAAAAATACTAAAGTTCAACAAACTAATAAAATTCATGACCATAACAATGTGAATTATATGACTTCCACAAATGAGAAAAGGTTTGTTCAACCTTATCTTCCAGAACCTAGTGGGTATGTTTACTGGTTTGATAATGAAGAAAATAGGAAATTTAAAAAACAAAGTGTCTATAGAATATACTTTAAAGAAACGGATAAGACCAATTTTGCTGCACAATTAATAACAAAATTAATAGGCAGTTCAAAAATAATATATATGGGTTCTATAAATGAACCTAATTCTTATATATCTCGACTATGGCGAGCCGTATTATCTGTTTCCCAAGAGAACAAAGAGGGAACATTTATTCTTCAAGACATACAAGACAAAGATAGAATGGCATGTGGAAATAATAGACAAAGAGGAAAAATTGCATTATCTATTTTCAAGAAATTAGGCTACATTCAACAGTCGGAATTCAAAGGTAATTCCATTCGATTCAAAGTAAGTGGTAGAAAACCATATTCAATAACCCTAGACGAGATTTTTAATTTAAAAACTAAATAATTAGAAGTATGTGTAGGAGATGATTTAGTTAAATCATTGAGATATCTATTATTGTCTTACTATAATAATTAATCTTGGTTTAAAGAATGTAGCGATTAATAGATTCCATTCACTCTAGAATTTTAGAAAGGTTTAGTTTAGTCGATCCAGTGTCTTTATGCTAGGCATTTTGTGTGTTTTACTATTACTAATTGAGGATCTTTTTTCAAAAAGAATCAAGCAATTAAAGAAATATCACTATTCTTCTTTAATTGACCAAGTGAAAAATGAGCATTTAATGTATCAGATGAGGTGACTAATTGACTTAAAACATATAATAATATTAAAAATGCAACTATTATAATTACCAAGATTACAATTCGATATTTTATACCTTGAGGTTTATTTTTAGTTTGTGAGGTAGTTTTTTTTTGTTGTTCTTGATTAGGGGATTGTGGTGGTAGTTTTTTTTTTTCTAATTCTTCTTTTCTTTTCTTAGATTGTTTAATATTTAGAATTGGGATTCTCTTAATAATAGAACCACTTATTTTTGACTTTTGAATCTCATACAAAATTGGCTCTTCGTCTTGATCTGATTTGATATTAAACAGGTCAAGTGCTTTTGAATAGTCATCGAATTCTTCAACTGATGATAAGGATTCTACTTCCCATGATTTTATATTTTCTACTGAAGAGTCCGTTTCATGATCTGATGACATTAATTATAGTAATATTGGGATATTATTTAATAATTTACTTGTGTTAATAATAACCAATGTTAATAGAGTTAATTTGTCCATATCATATTAATGAAAAAATGCATCTACCATAAATGCTATGAAAACTGCTGTAAGATAAGGACTCGAAAATTTAAAAACTGTCCATGATGCTTTTTCTGTAGGTTTAATTAAAAGCCATAAAGAAAGTCCCATCATTATAGCACCAAATATAGTTGCAGTAACTAAATATATATGTCCAAATTGATTAAAAAAGAAAGGCAATATACTAAATAAAACCATTATCAAAGTAGTTACCGCAATTATTCTTACTGCTCTTTTCTCTTCACTTACGACAGGTAACATGGGAACTTTGGCTTTTTGATAATCTTTTCTTACATGTAAAGCTAAGCTCCAGATATGTGTTGGTATCCATAAGAAGACAAGACCAGCCATAACTAAACCGATTTCTATGTTTTGCGTAGTTACAGTAACATACCCTATTAAGGCGGGCACTCCACCTGAAAATCCCCCCAGAACAATATTTGACTGGCTACGTCTTTTTAGCCATTTGCTGTAAATAATAATATTATCAAATAAACCAAAAATCATTAATAAAAATGCCCACAAATTAATAAGCCACGATAATATCAATGCAATAACAGTCAGAATAAGACCAAAGATTAATGCATTCCTCGGTGAAATTCTGCCTGATGGAATAGGCCTATCTTTAGTTCTATCCATTATAGCATCGATATCACGGTCATTATAACCTGTAATAGTATCAGCAGCAGCTGAACCTGCTGCAACTCCTCCCAGAAGGAGGATCCAAGTTAAAGGGCTTATTGGTATATCAAATAATAAAGAAGCAGTTAGAGCAGATCCAAAGGCAGTAAAAACTAGCAAATACCATATCTTTGGCTTAGTTAATTCATAATAATTTTTTACCTTGTTCACGATGGTGACTTCGCGGATCACTCTCTAGATCTCAACTCATTTTCAACTAACCTAATTTATCAATAGGTTTAATATTAATTCTTCAAATTGAATTACATGTTGATAAAAGCTAAATCATATTTTTAGTTTTGAGCAATTCAGCTAGAAGTACTGCTCCCTTGGCAGAGCCCATTTTTTCGTTGTGAGAAAGCAAGACATACTTTATACCATTATCAAATACTGTGTCTTTTCTCAATCTACCTACAAATGTAGTCATTCCATCATTGATTTCTCTATCTATTCTAGGTTGAGGTCTAGTTGGATCATCATGTACTATTATATATTCATTCGGAGAAGAAGGTAGACCCTTTATTTTTATTGATTTAGAAAACTTTATCATGCATTCTTTAACTTGATCAGGTTCTAAAGGCTTTTGTGTTTCAACGAAAACAGTTTCAGTATGTCCATCCATTACAGGAACTCTTGTACAGGTGCAACTTACTTTGAAGGTTGATGAAGAGATTGAACCGTTTTTGAGTGTACCTAAGATTTTTTTTGTTTCGACTTGAACCTTTTCTTCTTCCTTTGGAATAAAAGGAATAACATTATCGATAATATCAAGCGCTGCTACACCAGGAGATCGTCCTGCACCTGACAAGGCCTGCATTGATGTCATAAAAATAGAATTAATTCCATAATTATCCAATATTGGCTTTAATGTAATTGCTAATCCTGTAGTGGTACAGTTAGGTAGAGGACAGATATATCCTTTCCAATTTCTATTTTTCTTCTGGATTTTCAATAATTTTATGTGGTCATCGTTAATTCCTGGAATTAGTATGGGGACATCTTCTTGGTAACGAAATGCAGCTGCAGTACTGATTACAGGTGTAGTCTCTGCAAATTTCGGTTCAATGATTTGAGCATCAGATGATTCCACTGCTGTAAATATTAAGTCATATTCATTTGAATCTATTTCATCTACATTCATTACAATCCTATCTGTGATGTAATCAGGAACCTCTTCCTTATTATGCCATTTTAAAATACCTGTACTATCATCACGAAGTGCATCAATATATCGCTTACCAGCAGATCTTTTTGAGGAAGCTACTGCTGCTAGTTCAAACCATGGATGATTTTTGAGTGCAATAACAAATTCTTGGCCTACTGCACCTGTAGAACCAATTAGTGCTACTTTTAACATAATAATGACTATTTAATATGCTTTTTAATAATGTTTATTCAAGTTTAAAAAAATATTTACATGATAAATGATATTTGTATGATTGATAGTAAAGTTTTGCGAAATCTTGGTAATATTAACGATATAAAGCCTCTAAATAATATACAAGGAAAAAAAAAATTCTATGGTCTTGAATCGTGTTCCCATGGAGGTATATATTCAACTAAAAATTATTTAAAGGTAAAAATTGATTTTAGTTCAAATATAAACCCGTTAGGTATTTCTAGAAAAGTTTTAAAAGAAATTACAAAAAATATAAAACAAATATCTCATGTTTATCCAGATTCAAATTGCAATTTACTGAAGAAAAGTATTGCAGAATATGTCGAACACGGTATTGATAAAGAGTGGATAAGTGTAGGAAATGGTGCGACAGAGATTATTCATAATTTTGTAAGGGCTGTTTCCTTAAGTAATTCTATCATAATATCACCTACATTTTGTGAGTACGAACTTGCCTCTAAAAGATGTAAAATGAAAATAGATTACATACCATTATCAAAAAAATTCCAAATACAAACTGATAGAGTAATAGAAAAATCAAAAAAAAATTTTAATAGTTTAATTTTCATTTGCAATCCTAATAATCCTACTGGACTCGTTAACACTCAGCAGATAGAAAAAATTTTATCGTCTATTGACCATTCCAAGACAATTTTACTCATTGACGAAAGCTTTATAGAATTCTTAAATGATATAGAAAAAGAATCGCTGATATCAAAAATAAAAGAATATGACAACCTAGCAATAGTGAGGTCGATGACTAAGTCATACGGATTAGCAGGATTGCGTTTAGGTTATTTAGTTGCTAATCCTAATCTAATTCGAAAATTAAAACCATTTCAAATAGCGTGGAGTGTTAATGGAATTGCCCAAGTAGCAGGGATTACAGCACTAAAAGATCAAGACCATGTTAGTAGAACGAAAAAAATTATTCATAGGGAAAGGAACTATATGTACAAAAAAATCAATAACAAAGGGAACCATGTTAATGCTTTAAGATCAGATGTTAATTTTTTTTTAATTAAGTTAAAAAATATTAATTCTATCACCTACCAAAAAATCTTGTTAAATTTTCATGGCATTTTTGTGAGAGATTGTTCTACTTTTAGAGGAATGTCCACTGATTATATTAGAGTTGCTGTAAGAACTCATAAGGATAATGTAATACTGTTAAAGGCAATACATGATATTAACAATAATTTAAATAAATCTAAGATATTTAAGAATAAATAAATTCTATAGGAGAAGGAGGATGTTATAAGAATTTTTTATGAAAGCTAAAGTATTGATGGTTCAAGGCACTTCTTCAGGAGCAGGCAAAAGCACTATTGTAATAGCGTTATGTAGAATTTTTTCTAATTTGGGATACAAAGTTTCTCCTTTTAAAGCTCAAAATATGTCTTCAAAAATTCATAGTATTTCAAATCTCTACACAATATCTAAGATTCAGGCTATACAAGCATTTGCAGCCAGAAAAAAACCTGAATGGCGAATAAATCCTGTTCTACTCGTTCCTTTAGGAGATAATAGAAGCAATGTTTTTGTAGCAGGAAAATTTTTAGAAGAAATGTCTGCAATCAAATATTATAATGAATTTGTTTTGGCTAAAGGTTTCCCCATTGTATTGGATGCAGTGAATAAATTGAAAAATGAAAATGACATAATAATAATAGAAGGCGCAGGTTCCCCAGCTGAAATTAATATTGCAAAATATGATATAGCTAATATGTTACTTGCTGAAAAAATTAAATCTCCTGTTGTATTAGTATCTGATATTGAGCGAGGCGGTTGTTTTGCTAGTATCTTTGGAACAATAAAATTGTTAAAAATAAAACAGCAACGACTAATCAAGGGTTTCATTATTAATAAATTTCGTGGAGATGAGAATATACTTGAAGATGCGATCCGATTTATTGAATGGAAAACTAAACTGAATAATCTAGGTATAATCCCCAAATTTGAATTTTTTTTGCCTCCAGAAGATTCTCTTGATAGTACAAATAATGATAATTTGCAAGTTATACAAAAATTTAGTTCAAAAAAAAAAATGAATCAACAAATTGAATTATTAGCGGCAACTATTGGAACTAAAATAAATGTTGAATTTATCTTGAAGCAAGTTTTAAAACTCTAATAA
>JAATVK010000077.1 GCA_014523485.1 Nitrososphaerales archaeon TH5894 | reverse complement strand
TGATATCCTTTTTATACTTTATTTCTATTCTGTTAATATCAATACTTGTTGATTTGATGTTAGGAGATCCGAAGAATAAAATCCATCCAGTTGCGTGGCTAGGAAAATATATCAATTATTTTGTTCGAAAGATTAAAAATGAAGGAAATAAAAAATATGAAAAAAAAAATGGAATACTATTTACTACTTTAACTATTACGTTTTTTGCTGTGATAATACAACTTGCTCTAGTTTATCTCTATCATATCAATTTTCTCTTAATGATGATTTTATCAATTTTCATCTTATATTCTGTCATTGCAATAAAAGGTATGGAAAAACATATCAATGCCATTACTAAAGCTTTACAAAATAAAGATATTGAAAATGCTCGGACAAATTTGTCCATGATTGTGAGTAGAAACACTAGAAGTCTAGATGAACAACATATCTTGTCAGGAGCAATAGAATCTATTGCTGATAGTATAGTAGATGGAATTCTATCACCAATATTTTATTTTTCTCTTTTTGGTCCTACAGGAGCTTTTATTTTTAGAGTAATCAATACATTGGATTCAATGATTGGGTATAAGGAAAGTTATTTTGAAAATATAGGATGGATAGCTGCGAAAGCTGATACGTATGCCAATTATATCCCTTCAAGGATTGCTGCAGTATTAATGATATTTGCTGCAAATATTAATAATGCGGATTGGAAAAATTCAATTACGATATTCAGAAAAGAACGAAATTATACAATTAGTCTTAATTCTGGTCATCCTATTTCTGTTCTTGCAGGAGCACTAAGAATAAGATTGGAAAAAGTAGATCATTATAGCATAGGGGAACCATTCGAAAAAATCTCAATAGATAAATGTAAAATGGCTATAAAGATAATGAAAACAACAATTCTTATTTTTTGTATAGTTATTTCCAGTCCGCTTATAATTATTCTAGGTCTTTTAAATTGGTGGAATATTATATTTGGTGTTTAATAAAATATATTCTGTTCTTTCTTTTTTAATAATAATTCCAGTCAAAAATTACGATATAAAATATATAGCTCAAAATATGTATTTGTTCCCTTTAATAGGATTAATAATTGGGTTAATAATAGCAATTTTATCGTTTTTTTTATTTTCTTTTTTAGAAGGGCTTTTGCTAGGATTTATTATCACTGCATTTATTGTAGGAATAACTGGTCTTCATCATATTGATGCATTATCAGATCTAGCAGATGGATTAATGGCTAAAGGATCCTCAGATTTTAAACATAATGTAATGTCCGATCCCCGAAATGGTACAGCAGGAACAGTCGCTTTAATTTTCTACATTATAGGAATGATAATTTTAGTTTCATATATAGACGAAAAAACTAAATTACTGTCTATGATAATTATAGCTGAAATTCTATCTAAATACAGTATGGTTTTACAATGTTATCTAGGAAAATCTGCATGGCAGGGGATGAATACACTATTTATAAAAGAAATGAAAAATAAAAAAAAATTTTTAGTTTCAAATTTAATTGTAGTTGCTAGCATAATCACTTTTGGGTTCAATTTTTATTATACGATAGCAAGTGTAATAACAATGTTATCAGTTAGTATTACGTTATTATTAATAGCAAATAGATCATTTGGTGGGATATCAGGTGATACAATAGGTGCAACTAATGAGATTTCAAGATTTTTTATTTATCTAATTCATACACCTTTTTAACGCATTGACAGATAAAGGTACTAAAAAATTTAATAAAAAAATTATTGCCGTTATTATGGCTGGTGGAGAAGGCAGTAGAATGAAAAGAGATTACAAAACAGAAAAACTACTGTTAAAGATCAGGGATAAAAGATTAATAGAATATGTTATTGAAGCTCTCAATAAATCTACTTGTTTTTATAAAATCGTTGTTTGTGTAAGTAGAAATGCTATTAAAACATTAAAGTTTTTACAAAATTACAGTTATAACCTCGATCCTCCTCTAGAAATCATTGAAGGTTATGGTAAAGGATATTCTACTGATTTATCTTTTATTATTCAACATTTTTTTGAATATATTATATTTATTGTTTCAGCAGATCTACCTTTACTTTCAGAAATAGATATATTGAAAATCTTGAGTAAGTATGATTTTAATGTTACATGTCAATCTATCATATTCGATAAAAAAATTGTTGACGAGGTATGCATTAAACCTAGTATGGTATTTGAATATAGAAAAAGAAATTATTGTTATTCAGGTATAAATATATTCAATCTTAAAAAAAGAACAACTGATTGTAGTCTTATTAGAGAAAAATATCTAATTATGAATCGTATTGGAATAGCTGTAAATGTAAATGAAAAAAAAGATTTACATATTGCAAGAAATTTTGTTAAAAGTAAAGATTTTGCAAATATGAAAAAAATTTATAACAATAATTCAATATAAGTTAATCTAAGGCACTTATTATATTCCCATTAATTTTTGCTTTACCACCTGATCTCTCAGCTATTAATTCATTACATGACTTGCAATAGATATTTGAGGTAGTATGGGAATATATTATATTATTTTCACCACATTTTGAACACTGAATATTAAGGAATGCACTATTTGGTTTTGGTATTAATATATTTTCTTTCATAATCTACACACACACACCCACTAACATATACCTATTTACGCACCAATTTCTAATTTTCGCATACGCATACCTTCCCTCATCGATTTGCGTTGACAGGTTTTGCAAGTATATCTTAAAGTAATTTTTTTAGTTGTTTTAGCAGTCCTTTTTAATTCAGGAAATTTCTGACCTCCATAGCCTTTTTTATCTTCTGCGTGTCGGCGTGAACCTAAAGCTGTTTTCCTATCTTTTCCTTTTTTATAAATAGATACTGCTTGGGCTGTATGGGTCTTACATTTTGGACAGAATTTGCGCATTTCCTTCTGCATTTTCATATTAAACCTTTAGAGAATCAGGGATATTTAAGGAAAACTAATATCTTAATTAAAGCTCATAGGCATATCTAATGCTTTTTTCTAATAATATTCTAAAGCAAACTTGCACGATTTTATAATCAGGTAAAACAATTAGCTAAGAACGTGATTTATGGGGATAATATAATTTTAAACGCTTATAAGCAACCGTTTTATTATTCATTACAGGAAAATGGACATATTTGGTAATTTAATACAACAGCTCAGTATTGGAAGTGTACCTATTAATCTGGATACCTTCGGCGTATGGATACCATTGACATTTGGTTTAGCAGTAGGTTTAGCATATGTAATAGCATCTGGGTTAAGACGTCCAAGATAAGTAAAAATTTTTTCGATACTTTTTTTCTTTTTGTCTCTTCTAAAAGGAGTATTTTATGATTATGTACTAGAGTCAGTTTTTTCTTATTAAGATAATAGATTCGTCTTGTTTGTCAAATTCTTTCAAAAATGATTTTAAAGTCAATATCGGAACAACTGGGACTCCATTAATAAATTTAAATATTGCATTATCAAGTGTTATTATCATAGGGATAGCTTTAGTTATTTTCTTTTCTCTTTCCAACCACAGCATTGTCCTTCTTATTTGTTTTTCAGCGTATATTGTAAGAGTTGTTTTATTGCTATATTTCCAATGTTTACAATCTATGGTAATTGCAAAATCGTTTTTTATCCCAATAATATCTAGTTGAGCTCGAGGTTTGGACAAGACAATATTAACTTTCGTGCTGTACTCAAACATAGTTAAAAGTTCAGAAGTAAAATATTCAAAGTCTTTCCAAGAGAGTACTTTAGAGCATTCTTGAATATCACAGCCCATTTGCAGAGACAAAAATGATGCTCTAATTCGATCAATCTCTGAAAATAAGAGTGTCTGTTTTCCATTGGTATCTAATTGTATTCCAATTTTATTGTGTGCTAAAAAATTTAACAATTGTTTGAATACGGAAAAACTTCCAATACCAATTTTTACTCTGAAATCATCGAATTTTATTTCAGAGTTCATTCCTTGAATAGATCTTAAAAGTAGATTGGGATTAATATAAGGAACCAATTTATTGATAATAATATGCACTGTATAGCAGGATTGAACTCATATGTGGTGAATAAATTGTTATATTCTGCTAATTTTGAAGTCTTTTTTTGGTGCTTGAATATTTATTAAAATCTGCTTGAGTTCGTCATCAGTTAGTGCACGATTAAGCCTTCCTGTTTGAGCAGCATTTATAAGGTAATTTTCGACAGCACCAGCTAATTCTGGTTTTACTATTCTAACATTTGCAAGACGCTGTCTTGCAGATGGTTCCAAAAGCACCAATAATACTCTCTGTCGCATAGCTTCTGCTTCTGCTTCTCTTTTTCTTGTTTCTTCATCGTTTGAACTGTGATTTGGGAGAGACATTTTTCTTTAACTCATCAAGAATATCGACTCAATTCCTGGTTTGTTTTCTGTAACTCTTTGTGAAGCTCAGTTGCTATTCTATCGACTCTTTTCATTCCGTCGTCTGATACTATCCTTCCTTTATTTTTCTTAACAACATATCCTGAACTTTCCAATTGTTTTAGACCTGTTCTTATTATCCCGCCGCTAGCATCAACGTGATGAGCAATATTGTATCCCCTTTGTTTGCTTCCTCCATATTTACTTCTTAGATCTTCGACACTTATCGGTCCGTGAATATACACTTTCCGTAGTATTGATGCACATCTAATATACCACCAATCTTTATTTTGTGGTATTTTTTCAGTATGAGGACCGGTTTTGGTAAAATATGACCATGAAGGTGGTTCGATCTTTTTATCATTTTTTAAAAATGTAGCTAATTTTTCAATAAACCTATCAGATGGAACGTCGTAAACTTTAGCCATTATAGTATCACAATAATTCTAATACCCCTATAAATCCTTATTCTCACGAATCTCAAAAACTATATCAAATCAGCTTTCGATAAACATTATTACAAGATAGACATGTTATTCTTAATGCCTTGATTTTTGATCTACCAATTCTTACCCTACAATTAAAACCAGGACAGATAAATAATTTACATTTTTTACAATAGAACTGACGGATATCATAAGGAAGTTTTAGTCGTAATCTTTTTGCAATTTTTTTAGCGAGCTGTGCTTGATCATTGGCTAATTTGTAATCATTACCTATTTCTTGAAAAGCACTTCTCATTAATATCAAGATTCTTTCTTGTCCTAATAGTTTCGCTTGACGTTTTCCCAAAATTATGAACAATAAATTACATTTTTCAAATAAAAATTTTATGCTCTAGAAAGAATTTGCAAGTCAATAATATGACCATTATATCATTAAATAATAAAAGATAGCAAAGTAATGCTATTCAACTTGATAAGATCCCGCATTGCTATCGTGTTAGCAGAATCTGCACTTGAAATTATACCAAACGAATTAAGAAATAATCATCTAATAATTAATTATTCTAAGAAAGTTGGTAAGTCGGTTAGTGAAGTTTTTCTTGACAAAAGCTACCACTATATCGCCATGAAAGAAAAAAATATAGATTGTATTTGGAAAAGAGGGAGACCAGATCTTGTACATATATGTTTGTTGTCAATACTATCAACTCCTCTCTTCTTAAATAATTTGGTGGATGTATACCTTCATACTATAGACAATAAAGTAATTTTTATCGGCGAACAAGTCCGTATACCAAAATCTTATAGACGATTTGAGGGATTAATGATAAAACTATATCAGGAAAAGGAGATAAAAAATAATGAAAAAGATTACAATAAATATTTATTAAAAATTGAAAAAAATATGACTTTTGATAAGTTGGTTGATAAAGTTATTAAAGCCGATAAAATAATAGGATTTTCGAGTACAGGTATTCCCAAAGACCTCAAAACTATTGTAAATGAAAATATAGAAACAAATAATAAAAAAATAGTTTTTGTAATAGGTGGATTTCAAAATGGGGATTTTTCTCAAAGTACAAGAGAGAGATTTCATTTGACATATTCTATTGCAAATGAGCAAATAGATGCCCATGTTGTTATATCCAGATTAGTCTATGAATGCGAAAATCGTTATTTTTCTGTCTAGTGCGCACTACTTTTAAAAAGAAAGAATTTTAAAAGCAGGTTGAATACAATAAATTTGGTATAAATGAGTCCTAAAATGAGTTTTTTATGCTCTATACAAATAATTGCGTTTTTTATTTTATTCCATATATTATTAATTAATCCAATTCATTATGCTTTTTCTGATGGTTTATTTGAAGAGAGATTACCTCCTGCTTCCGTAGGTGACAGGGAGGCAAGTCTCTATACTAAAATTAATCCTCCAGTACTCACTTCAGATAGCAAAGAAAATTCATTTTTTGAGTTAAAATTATTTGATGCAAAAACTGACGAAACTATTAAATTTGTTTCATATTTTATAGCAGTTGAAAAAGATGACAAGTTATTAATGAGAGATCTTTTTCACTCTCCTACAGGTCCTTTAAAGTTAAAGATTAATCCTACTTCTAGTGAATCTATTACTGTCTTTGGTTCTACTGAACCTTTTCTTGGTGGATGGACTAGTGAGACAGGAGATATTACTATTAATGGTCCGTTACTTTTAGAAGGAGGACTATATCATTTTGCAATAGAAATATTTGGAATAGACAGTCCTAGAAATATATTTACACCCGAAAATGCTCCAAGGTTTGATTCATGGCTTAGTGTAGGTGATGTATATAGAGATGATATAATTGACAGTGGAAAAAAATATAATATAACTCTAATATCTTATTATGACCAAATTCAGAACTTTAAATATGATTCTCAAAAAAGTAACATATCATGGATAATGCCTTTTAATTGGGACTTAAAAAGAATACAGGACAACAATATTTTTGTTCATGAAGAAATAAAGATACCCAAAACACTTACAAAGTTTAGTGAAAAAAATGCTTTTGATGCTGTAGTTAATGGAAATCCTTTGGTTGGAAGGTCAATTGCATTAGATCCATTTACTGAAGAAAATAATTTTATCATCCATTTATTGCTGAATAAAGCAGACATTATAAAAATTGCTGAAAAAATAAATAATGATGCTAATACTAATAGTACTAATAATACTGCTAGCACAATGAATTTTACTCTTTCTCCTGCTGAACAAAAAATAGTTGAAACTACATCAGAAGTGGTATCAGATGTTGGAGGCATTCTAGTAAATTTGAATTGGGATGAACAAATTTTACCTAATCAAGATACAAATCTACAGTTACGTTTTTCCGATGCCCTTTCAACTAAAGAAATAAATGGTGATATCAAATATGATATTATAATTTACGATAAATCAGGAAATAAAATTATTACAAAACAAGATTTGATAGCACGTAACGCAACAGATTCCCAGGTTCTCAAGTTTCCATCCAAAGGAATTTACCAAATGGAAGTACATATAAAAGGTATAACCTATCCGGATGTAGCTACTCCTGACCAAACAAGAAATGGAATAGCTAGAGGAACTATAGTGGTCTCTTGACAAAAAACAATGCAGAAAAATATGTCGTATCACATTAAAATTTTCCTTTATAGTAGAAGTGTTAGGTTATTATAGTTTATACGTAATTTAAATGATTTATGAAGATTCAATTTGTCAATCATCTAGTTTGTTTAAACCATTCTGATAAACAGATTCGTTTAAAATTAAATAATTTAATTACTGATAACCAGAATGAATGTAAGGAAGGTTTTTTATATTGTATTGAATGTGATACAAAATATCCCATTATTGAAGGTATAGCAATGGTTGTAAAAGACATCTTTGACTACATCCAAAATAGGACAGAACTGTACGGAAAATGGTTGTTACATTGTCATTCAAAAGAAATGAAGGAATATCTAAAGGATATAGGAAAAAAAATAGTTTTATCCAATAAAAATAATACCTATGAAGACGGTGGAATTTGGTATTTACCTTATAAATGGCTTCAACAAGAAAATCACAAAGAGGATCGGCTCGTGAAATCCTTGAAAGGAAGTCCGAACGCTAATGAACTGTATGATCGTGTATTCAATAGTATAAACCCAAAGATAGACGGCATAGCTTTGGATATAGGATGTGCAATGGGTAAAACTACCTTGCAACTTTCTCAAAAATATTCATTTGTAGTAGGAATAGATCTTTCATTTTCATTCATAAAGGAAGCTCGTAAATATATGCAAGAATTTAGGCACGGAAATGTAGAATTTTGTGTAGCTGACGCAGAATTTCCTCCTTTTCATCCTATGAAATTTGACCTTATAATGGCAATTAATCTAATTGAGTTAGTTAATACTACGAAACTATTATCTTCTTGTCATTGGTTATTAAAACCCCAAAGTGATCTTATAATTACAGATCCATATGATTTTAATAGGGAGAGAATTTTAGACAAAAAATATGATGCTAGGTCCTTTAGAATCTTGGTTGAAGAAAATGGATTTGAAATAAATGAATCAAGTTTGAAAAAAGAAGCCTTTATTCCGTGGATATTAAAAATAAATGAAAGAATTTATTTATTTTACTTTGTAGACTTTATTAAAGCAAAAAAAATCTCAAAACATAAAGTAAATTTAAATAAATACTAAATAAGGAGATTTGTGCCAAAGAATAATTAATAATATTAAGAACAAATAGATGGTAGTGTAACACAATATATGTCTGACAGTATTATTTTTAAAGATAGAAAAAAATTATCACCTCGATATTTACCTAAAGAGATCCCTCATAGAGAGAAGCAAATAGATATCTTAGTTAGAACATTTTTGGATATAAAAGATGATCCAGACAAATTTCCTTTAACGGTCTTACAAATAATTGGTCCAGCAGGAATAGGGAAAACATCAACAGTTATTAAATTCTCTGATATTTTAGAAAATGAATTAAGAAAAAATAAAATAAATATCAAAATAGTATACATAAATTTAAAATTACAAGGAGGAAATAAATATGCAATTTACAAATACTTGTTAAGTTGTATCGCCCCAGAATTGCCTGCACAAGGTCTTAGTGCTGAGGAGATGCTTAGACAATTGCTTGATTATTTAAGTATAAATAATATGTATTCTTTAATCATACTTGATGAAATCGATTATTTAATCAAAATTTCTAAAGAAATTGGAATCATTTATGATCTTACAAGATTGAATGAATTTGATCCCTCCAAAAAATGTAACGTAATGGGAGTTATTTTTATTGCTCGAAGTACTGAGTTTTATGAGAAGTTAGACGAAGCTGAATTAAGTTCAATGGGACGAACATATATAGAATTTCCTAACTACACAATTGACCAAGTAAGTGATATCCTTATTAGACGTTCAAAAGATGCCTTTCAAGAAAATGTAATTGGTACAGATATAATTGATTGGATAGCAAAAATAGTAATTTCTCCTATTGTCAATGGGGATATAAGATATGCATTAGATTTACTATCGTATGCAGGAAATCTTGCAGAATCTGAGGGAACAGAAAGAGTACTCTTGGATCATGTAAAAAAAATCAATAAACAAATCTATAACGGAATTACGGATGAGGATATTATAGAATTATCCAAGTTACAAATAATTGTTTTGCTAGGAATAATAAAGGGATTAAAGATTAAACATAAAGATTATGTTGATTTAAAGGAAATTAGAATACAGAGTTTAGAGATTGCTGAAAAATACAAATTAAGAAAATTAGATATAGAAGATATTTTAGATGATCTTGCCACTAGAAAGATTATCAAAATAATCTCTTTAAAAAAAATTAGTTTTATATCATCATCTGTAGAAAACTTAGAGAAGACATTAATAAGTAAGATAGATTCAACTTCTTAATTTCAAATGAATGATGCCTTTCAGGTCAAAGATATTGTAGAAGAAGGACTAGGAAGTATAGGTAAAATAAAAATATTAAGAGCATTAGCAGAGGAGAAAAAATTATTAACTGTATATAGGTTACATAAGAAGACACATCTTAAAAGAGAGGATATAAAAAGAAATGTAGCTGAGCTAGTAAAAATTGAATGGGTGATAGAACAAAAAATTAGCAATAGTCTTTATTCAATTAATAGAGAAAATAAATATGTGCAACGACTGGTATTATTTTTTTATGAAATAGGATACATAGACAATATTTAATAGTTCTCTTCTGAAAGGTAACATACTAATATATTATATACTGGAAAAGTTATCTATAAAAAAAAGATATAATTTTATGGTTTGAAAAGAAAGAAAATAATTCTTAATATTATATAGATTGAGTTTATATAATTTAATTTGATAAACTTCATATATTAAACCATGCTATATTACCTACTATTCTATGAAACTAAAAAACAAGGGAACTATAAAAATAGGTAAAATGTTTATATTTGTACTTATTGGTATCTTCTCCTATTGTACAATTTCAACGATTTCTTTTGCTCAAACTCAAGGTGAAGATTTGAATGTGATAATAACTTTTTTTGATATAACTGAGAATACTGGTGATGTTATAACATTTATAAATTCTGATGGATTGACAAAAGCTAAGATATTTACTCCTCTCAAAAGCATGAAGATGGGAAATACTACAGAACTTCAATTTAATCTCACTGCTAATCAAGTAAGTATGGGAGAAAAATTTAGAGTATGCGCGTTATTAATTAAAGATAATGGGATAATATGTAAAGTAGGAGAAAATTCGATTGCAGAAAGACCTGAAATAATAGATTTTAGACTAGCAACTGATGAAATTGTGAAAATTGATGTTCCAACTATACCGGTCCAAGAATTAGACAACAATAAAGAAGAAGAAGAAGAAGAAGAAGACGAGGATACTACATAACAACTCTGATAAACAGCTATTTGTTTTATATGCTAGACAAGTAATATTATCATAATTTTCTTTTAGTTGTAAAATATATCATTTGAATGGT
>JAATVK010000076.1 GCA_014523485.1 Nitrososphaerales archaeon TH5894 | reverse complement strand
TATAACCATTCTTCAATTCTATGTTTCTCGAAATTAATTTTTTTCTTATAATATATAGTTGATGGATTTTTTAAAATTGTGGTGGCACCTTCACTATTGTAAAAATATGTGTCGATAAATCCTGCTTTCCCATTTCCAGTCTCCATAAAACAAAAACCTTTACCATCGAACTCAACTATAGGATATTCTTGAGAACCATTCCTTATTTTATGGATAATTTGAGAAGCAACAGCTCTTGCCTGACCTTCAGCGAAAATACCTGCTTTTGGCACAGCTATAATATCGTTTATTTTAATTTCAGTGACATCTCCAATAGCAAATACATCTTTAAACCTTGTTTCTAAGGTAAATCTGTTGACTGAGATCCAATTCTCTTTTGGTTCTAGTAACCCTGACTTTTTTATCACAGGAGGTGGTAAATGAAATGGAATTCCAACCAAGATATCGTATTCTTTTTTTTGGCAATTATAAAATTCTAAATTATTGCTATGAACTTCTTTTAGTGAATAGTTTGGAAACAAATTTAAATTTTGTTTTTTTAACATAAAAGTTAATTTTGAATTTAGTTGCTCTCCAGCTACAGGTAAAGGTAAGTATGATGGAAAATAAATTTCGATATCTATTTGCTTTCGTTTATCAGAATTACGTAAAATTTGATTTATTATGAAAGCAGATTCATATGGTGCTGGTGGACACTTATATGGGAATCCCATTATTACAATAGCAATTTTTCCTTTCTCTAAAGACAGGATATTTTTTCTTAAAGAAGGTATACACTCTCCATCATACAGATTAAAAGTATTATATGTATTAAATCCTGGAATCATATTTGTAGACATGTCAGTTCCCAGAGCAATAACAAGAAAATCATAAGGTTGATCGTCATTATGTAGTGTTTTCACTAGTTTTGATTTTGTATCGATTTTGGTTATTTCATCTTGTATAAAAGTAATACCCTTGGATTTTAAGTTTGTCAAGGGGATTTTTGAGTTTTCTAACTTTCTTCTACCATCTAGTATCCATAAATTTGTCAATCCCATCATGAAATAATCTTTTTTATCAATAACTATAATATCATGGGTATCGTCAAGGTTTTTTCTTAAAATATTTGAGATACAAAGTCCTCCAAAACCTGCTCCAAGAATTACTATTTTTTTTCCCATATTCTGATTGATTCTCCTCTTTAATTAATAAATATCTTATTAGACTTAAAGTTGACATTACTATTCAAAGATATATATTTCATACAATAGTTTTCTTTTAACATACCATAGGTTGGTTACAAGATATTGTTCTATCTACTTTAGTAATTAAAACATATATTTATCAATCTTTCTCTAGTATAACATTTATTATAAAATCATCATATCTATTACTTGTAAATTTCATCGATTTGATATTTCTATTCTTCCCTCCTCCCCACAACCTTTTAATCTTCAAAATTTTTAAAATTTTTTTGTGATCTTCATCATTTTTGTTAGTGAAAAAATCTATAATATTTATCAAAAAAAATATTAAAATTTTCCTAATTCATTTTTGGTAAACTTTAAGAGAAGGACATAAGTACATATATTTTGTATTACTATTGTCATTTCTCAAATATAGGATAAGTAGATTAAGAAAGTTTACACGGAATCGTATTTATCTTATATTTCGATATTTATTTTTCTTATATGTAAAATTAAAGTTAAAGTTAGGATGGTTATAGATAATACCAAAAAAGTTTAATCATATCTGAAATAACATTCAATAATGGAGTTATCGGTTAGTATAGCGATGGATTATAACAAGTTATGTAAATCTATATTTGCTTTGCATGATGACATAAGATATGCCGGAGTAATAGATGAAACTGGAGCTCTGCTCGCAGGCGGGATGAAAAAAGGTATAGATTCTATAGTAGATGAGGCAGGAGAAGAGCTATATTTGGCTCAAACAGCTATTAGAAGATCCATGAGAGAGAGGTTTGATCCTACTATGGGTAAAGCAAGATTTTCCTATATTGAACGGGAAAAACTTTCAATAATTACATTATATTTAGATAATAAGGTAGTATTAATTACCATGGAGCCAAATATCGATTCTCATACAGCGATAGATATAGCTGAGGATTCTTTAGATATGTTAGATGGAAAAATCGATATTTAACACTAATAAAATAATTGGAAGAATATCTTATCTATCTATTTCTTATTTGTTACAAATAGGAAAATAAATTCATCCTATAATATTATGCATGGTTTTCAAATCGTGTTCAAACTCAGTCAATTCTGATGGAACAGATATTGAAGTAGAATCTTTTAGTGACAATGGTTTCCCTGTAGTTGGATTAATTGAATTTTTTTTCTTATTCCAAACAAGAGAATTAAACTCTATTATTTTTTCAGTATATTTTTCAAATTCTTTAAAAAAATCATCTGTCTTGGGAAATCTCTGTTTATGAATACTTTCTGAAGAATAAAGAGTTTTCCATAATTTATCTGTAATAAATGGACAGATAGGAGCAACTAATAATAGGATTGTCGAGAAACATCTATGCAAAGTATATAGTGATGATATTTGGAAATTCTTATTTTCATCATCATATACTCTACCTTTAATCATTTCCACATAATGAGACGCAAAAACATTCCATGTAAAATCTCTTATGCTCGTTGCAGGAATAAAAAAGTTATAATTTTCATATCCTTTTATACACGTATTTATCAGTTTGTTTAATTCGGATAAAATCCACTTATCCGTATGGAGAAGATTTTTATTTTTTAAAGACTCAGTTGATGACAAATCTTTTGGAACTTTAAAGGAAGAAAGAAACCTACCTAAATTCCATAGCTTTGAGAGAAATTTCTGTGAATTAGAAATGCTTTGTTCAGAACATCGAAAATCCTGTCCCAAATTTGTTTCACTAGCAGACCAAAATCTAAAGGTATCTGCTCCATATTTTTGTATTATTGGTAAAGGATCAACAACATTTCCTTTACTTTTACTCATCTTTTTTCCTTTTTCATCTACACCATAACCCATTATCCAAACATTAGGCCAGGATAATTTTTCTGTTAATTGATAACATCTAAGCATCGTATAATATAGCCAAGTTCTTATGATATCCTTGGCTTGAGGTCTAATAGTTGCAGGATAGGTTCTGCTATAAAATTCATTGTCTTGAGAAAATTTTGAGATGAATAATGGTGTAATACTTGAGTCCATCCATGTATCGAATGTTTTTTCTTCTCCAATAAACTCGTTGAATCCACAATTAGCACAGGTAGCAAACGGAGGTTTTTCTTTCCATGGCTGATAATAGATACCCGATTTAGGTAAATTAGGTAATTTACAATTTTGACAAAACCAAACTGGTATCTCAGTTCCATAGAATCGTCTTCTTGATATAGGCCAATCTATTGAAATTGCATTTAACCAATCTTTTAATATCTGTTGATGAACAGGTGGATAAAAATTCAATTTTTTAGATAACTCTTTGAGAATTGGAATATATTCTAATTGTTTAAGATAATAATCCTGTAAAGGTATAATTTCGACCTGAGTCTTACTTCTTTCACAAATCGGAGATCTATGGATGATGTTTTCTTCTTTTTCAATCAAACCTTCCCTTCTCAAGTCTTCAATAATTTTCTGTCTTGCATGTTTTAATTTCAAATTCTTGTAATTTCCTGCAAAGGGAGTAGTATATCCATTTTTATCAATGGATATAATTTCTTTTAAATTTAATTCTCTAAAAACTTGAACATCATTACGATCACCGTAACTACAAACCATAACTACACCGGATCCAAAATCGGATTTTGCAGAATGATGGGTTAAAATTGGGACTTTTCTCTTGAACAAAGGTAATATTACTTCTTTTCCAATTAAATGAGAATATCTATTATCTTTTGGATTTATTATTACCGCTTGACAAGCAAAAAGTAATTCAGGACGAGTAGAAGCAACCACTAGTTGATTTTTATTGTTCTCAGCTATACTAAAATACATATAAAAGAGATTTGTGGGAAGGTCATCATAGATTATTTCTGCATCAGATATTGTAGTACCACAATCTAGACAGTAATTATTTGGTCTATTAGAAATATAGATAAGACCTTTGTTCCATAAATCGATAAAGGTTTTTTGGGTTAAAGTTCTAAATTCTATGGAATCTGTTCTATAATATTCTTTGAAATTACCACTTAAACCGAGATTTATCATTATCTCAATCATGTCCTTTTCAAGGTCGTCAAGAGCAGTTTTGCATAATTCTAGAAATTTTTCTCTAGGCATTTGTCGCATTCGAACTTTGTATTTTTTTTCTGTATAGATCTCTACAGGAAGGCCATTTCTATCTATGCCAATAGGGAACATTACATTGTTACCATTCATTCTTGCCGTTCTAGCTATCATATCTATCTGAGCATAGTGTGCAGCAGCACCTATATGCCATGGTTTCCCTGAAGGGTAAGGAGGGGGAGTATCAATAACAAATACATTATCATTATTGTTATTCTTTCTTAAGGTAAACGAATAAAGATTTTCTAAATCCCATGACCTTAAGACTTGTGATTCAATTTCGTGATTCCAGGATTTCGAAGTTATTATTGGTTCCATTTTATATTTTAGTTTTAAATTTTATATGGTTATTAACGTTAATATCTAAACTATAAACAATAGACACACTCGAGTTTAATATAGAATCATCGTAACTCAGCTAAAAGATGAGCTCCCTTATTCACACCTTCATAAATATAAACACCTAACGCATCAATATTTTTAGGCATTTTTGGAGCTAAAATTTTAATTATTTCTTTAGAAAGATTTTCTACTGTAGCCTCATCTGATAAAATATAAACCGTAGATTTTGGCATTTGTAGATCAAAATATCCTTGAGGCCCATCAAACCGCACATGATAGTAAAGATTATCTTTTGCTGATATGTATCGACTGTTTACAAAAAATTTGTGATCTAATTCATTTATTGCTTCTTTTATCAAACTTTTAGCTTCACTGAAATCAATAACTAAACCATTTTCCATTCTACCAATGATTTCAACCATTACAGTTGAAGTATGTCCATGTAGTATAGAACATTTTTTAACCAAAGGTAAAATATGGGCATAATCAAAGGAAAGAGAAGGATCTTCAATAAAAATAGAGCCAATTTTTTCATATTTAGTATCAAAGAAAAAGATTGATTCAAATTCAGTTAATTTGCCTGCATATTTTGAAGAACCTATTGCAACTATATTTAATTCTGGATAGATACTCTTTATCCTGTTAAACTTTATCAAATCATCATTGGAATCAATAACTTCAATATACTTTTCATCATCAGTTTTAAAATCTACTGTAAAAATATCACCTTGAGGAAGTTTGATTACAGAGTTTACCTCATACTTTTTACCCAGAAAACTTAGTAGATTGGATAATGATAATTGAGTTCTATTTGATAGATAATCACCGTTATTATTGAGATACTTAATATCATTTTCAACCAGATTGCGTTTATTTGACAATATGAGAAATGTGCAAATCTAAATATAAAAATCTAAGCCTTTTCTAAATACAAAGGAGTATCTTAAAAAATAATAATAATAATAATGATTCTTAACAAAATAATATCATCACTTAAATGAGTTAGTAACTTTTATTAAAAAAACCCAATACTAAAACGATAAAATATAATATCTGTGAAATCACAGTAAATGAATTCAGAGCTTATTAGGATAATTATTGAGTCTATTGACGAATGCATTCTAACAGACGAAAATTTTGGCATTGCATTTTCAGGAGGGATTGATAGCTCTTTACTTGCAAAAATATCTGATGAACTTTATAAAGATAAAGTTATTTTATTATCAATTGGTTTTCCTTTTTCACATGATCTTGACTTTTCTAGAAAAATTGCTTATGACCTAAATATGAAGCACTTTACCTATGAAATACAAAATGAGGAATTTAATAGTATAGCAAGAAATGTAATTGACAATCTTGAATGTAATAACATTTCCCATATAGAAAATTGTATAGCATTTTATTTTATATCTCTTCTTTCTATTCAAAATAATTGTAAACTTGTTTTAACAGCCAATGGTTTTGATGAGTTATTTTGTGGATATGACAAATATAGACAAATAATTTTACATGGTCAGAAATGTGTTAAAAATTTTATGGGAGAAAGAATTATCAATGAATTAACACTTGTAAATGAAATAAATAAAATTTCGAAAGAATTTCATATTAATATTAAACAACCTTTTTTGACTCAAAAGTTTATCAATTATGCAATAAAAATCCCTATAGAGAAAAAAATCCACGGTCCATCTGATAACCTTAGGAAACATATTTTAAGAGAAATTGCAGTTTCATTAAATGTTCCGATTGAATCTGCAATGAAACCAAAAAAAGCTCTTCAATATGGCACCTTGATCCATAAAAATTTAACAAAACTTATGGATAATAACAAAGACATAAAAACAAAATTAATGACTAAAATTAAACATTAAATATCCTTCTTCCATGTCTCATTTTATAGTTACTTACTGATATTATATTTTATTTTGATGTAGATAATTTACGACGAACAATTGAAGAAACTTTATCAATTATCTTGGTTCCAGAAGCTAAATGTTGTTCTGGAGTAAAAAGGTTGTTCAATTCTATATCGGAGAAATATTTTGAAAGAACAGAATCATCCTTTATTGCTTGTATGAACGGTTTGCCATTATCCTTTGCTTCAAATGCAACCCTTTGAATATTCCTATATGCTTCAATTCTTGAGATACCTTTTCGTACCAAGAATTCCAAAATGAATTCAGCATAAATTTGTCCTTGAGTAATGTCTATATTAGATGATATTTTTTCAATATTTATAAATAAATTTTCAACAACTTTTATCATAGTCTTTAACATTTCATCCAAAAGAATTATTCCCATGGGTATAGTAAATCGTTCATTTGCTGAATTTGATAAATCGCGTTCATGCCAAAGACAAATATTTTCCATAGAAACGTTTAGAAGAGATCTTAAAAGTTTTGCTAAAGAGGATACTCTTTCACTCTTAATGGGATTTTTTTTTACAGGAACTGCACTACTTCCCATTTGCCCGTTGCTAAAAAATTCGGCAACTTCGTCAATCTCTGTTCGTTGTAAATTTCTTATTTCAATTGCAATTTTATCTAATGAAGTAGCTATCAAAGCGATAAGAAATTGTACTTCTGCCAATCGTTCTCTTGGAATTATTTGTGTTGCTGCCTCGATAGGATGTAGGTCCAATAACGAAGCGACTATTTGTTGTACTTCCAATGCTTTATCACCCATTAACGATCCAGTTCCAACTACTCCCAAAGTTTTACATATTAAGAAACGCTTTTTTCCTTCTGTTATCCTTTCTATGTGTTTAACCATTTCCATTGCCCAAACTGCAAATTTTAATCCAAAAGGAATAATACTTGCATGTTGACCATGTGTTCTTCCTACTGCAGGTTGAATTTTGAATTCTACTGCTTTCTTAGATAATATTAGTGCTAATTCTTTAATTTTTGGCTCAATAATTAATAGTGAAGCTCTCAATTGCATTGAAGTAGTTGTATCTATAATATCATTACTAGTTAACCCAAAATGTATCCATGGTTTTGTATTAGGAGAACATTGTTCAATTATAGCATTTACTACTGCAGCCATATCATGATCAGTAGTAGATTCTAACTCTTTTGTTCTGGTTAATGTAATTTTTCCTGATTTGGCTAGAGCATTGATCTCATTGGCTGCTTCTTCTGGAATTATGCCAACTTTGGATTGGGCTAAGGCTGTTGCTGCTTCAAATTCAAGGATAAAGTCCAGCCGTTTTTGTTCGTCAAATATTTTTTTTATATCTTTACTTCCATATCTTCCAGAATCTATCGGCAGAATAACCATTATAGATATTCAATTTATGAAAAGAAATTAATCTTTTCTATCATTGGGTTAATAGATAAGACAATTATAGCTTTTCATCTTTTGAAATAAAGTCAAGAATAAGTTTTGCTTGTTTAAAATGTACTGCGTCTATCATTCTACCATCAATTTTAAAAGCACCTCTTTTATCACCTTGTTCTTGAATTTGATTCAATCTAGCTACAACTTTTTTTGCCCATTCAATTTCGTTTTGTGAGGGCACAAATACATTATGAACTGGTTCTATATGCTTTGGATGAATAATAGTTTTACCTGCATAACCAATTCTTTTGGCAATTTTAGCATCTCTTTTAAGACCCTCTAAATCATCTACATTTTGCCAAATGGAATCCAAAGCTGGAATTCCTGCAGCTCGGGCATCTACAGGTATTTTTGACCTAGCATAACTATATCCTAATCCTTCATTGTCATAATCTAATTTCATATCATACAAATAATCAAAGACACCAAACACGAGAGAACAGATTCTTGAATTAAATTTTGCTATGTGATAGGAATTTACTACGCCTTGAGAGGATTCTATGGATGGAATTAACTTAATAGTTTTTTTTAATTTTTTTTTCGTTTCTAGATTTGCAATTATTTCAGTAATTTTTTTCAGTTCTGACGCTGAATTTACTTTTGGAATTACTATACCATCTAAGCTCTCACAAACTACAGATTCTAAGTCTTGTTCATAAAGTTCAGATTCAAATGAATTAATTCTAACAAAAAGTTGAGATGATTCTTTGTCTTTATAATTGGTATTATTATTATTTTTATTATCTTTGTTGCTATCAATATGATTTGACCTCTTATTCGAAATAAAAGATTCCATAATCATATTTCTCGCTATTGCCTTTTCTGAAAGTGGCACTGAATCTTCAAGATCGAAACATAAAATATCAGGATAAAGGAATTTTGATTTCTCTAGAAATCTCTTATTATTTCCTGGTATAAATAATAGTGTTCGAAACATCATTAAACAATCACAAATTGAATTAAAAAGTAAAAAAAAGAAATTAGAGTTCTTGGGGGTTAGTTAATATTTTACCAATTTGATCGGCATTTGCCATCATAACATGACCTTTGACCATTTCAGAGAATGGTAATTTAGTAGCAATAAGTGGTTTAATTTTCCCTCGTCCTGTCCAATAAATTACATCTTCTAGACCTGATTTTGTTCCTTGTGTAGAACCTAATAAATTAGTCCCTTTAAAGAACAAATATCGAAGATCAAGTGTTGTATCATAACCTGTAGTTGCACCGGTTGCAACTAATGTTCCACCCATTTTTAATAAAGAGACCTCCTGAGGAAAAACTGCTTTTCCTATATGTTCAAATACAACATCCACGCCTTGTTTATTTGTTAAATTTCTAACTTTTTTGTACCAATCTGGCTCTCTATGATTTACAACTTGGTCAGCTCCTAATTTTTTACATGTGTCCATTTTTTCTTGATTGCCTGCAGTAGCAATAACATCACAATTATATAATTTTGCAATTTGAATTCCTGCCATACCTACACCGCTGGTTCCACCCATTATTAGGACTGTTTGGCCTGGTTTGATCTTTGCACGGTCAACTAACATATGCCAAGCTGTCATTCCTACCATAGAAATAGCTGCTGCATCATCAAATGAAACAGAATCAGGTATCTTTGCAACATTAACCTCCGGCAAATGAGTATATTGTGCGAATCCTCCCCATAACGGTCCAGTTTGAAATCCCCAAATATTTCGGTCATTACAATCGTATTCCCTTCCTGCAGTACACATTTCACAGATCCTGCAACTGAGATTGGAATGTGAAACAACTCTATCACCTGGTCTAAATTTGGTAACATCTTCTCCTACTTCAACAACGGGCCCGGCAACGTCACTTCCAGAAATATGAGGCAAAGGAGTTTTAACTGGGTCTCCCCAAATTGCCCATAAATCATTATAATTATAGGATGCTGATTCCACTTTAATCAAAACTTCATTGGGTTTTAATTTGGGAGTATCGATATCTTCAATCTTCACAACTTTCGTAGGATCCTGATTATATTCTCTAAAAACAGCTGCTTTCATGCTTTGGATTTGCAGTATATACTTAATATAGTTAACTTGAGATAAAGTAAAAAATTAGTTTATTGATATATTTTTTTAATATATAATTGTAAACTATTAAATATTAAATGAAAGATTACTCATAATTCTTACAAAACTCATAGATAAATAATCTTGGCAGTTTTAATTATTTTATGTTATCATAATCTTTTAAAACAGAATTCCAATTCTCAAGTGGAAACAATTCAAGTAAATCCTCTTTGGTATCCAGGTCGAACCTAAGCTTGACTATATCCAATGATTCAATTGGAATTTTGAATTTATATGCTTCCTTTAAATGATTCATGTAACTATTATTATCATAATGAGTCTTAATAACATCTGGCGGTTTTCTGAACAATACATTTGTACCATCAAAGCGTTTGGACGGACATATGATAATACACTTGTGATATTTATTTGAAATAGTACAAATTTTATCTATTTCTTTGGCTGAAATAAATGGTAAATCCTGTGGAATTACAATGTTTGCATTTATACCATTATCGATACAATATTTATCAGCTAGTATTACTGCTTGGTTAACACCTTCATCTGAATCTTTAATAAATTTTAGATCGTTTATACAACTATATTGTTTCAATGCTTTATCATTAGAAACTATTATAATTTCGGAAATAAAATTAGATTTTTTTAACTCTTTTATTGTAGCATCCAAAAGATACATTGCAAGATTTTTTCGTTGTTGAGCTGTTAAAATATTTGATAATCGAGATTTGGCTGAATGAAGACTTTTCATAGGAATAACAGCAGCTATTTT
>JAATVK010000075.1 GCA_014523485.1 Nitrososphaerales archaeon TH5894 | reverse complement strand
CATCGATAATTCATTACCTTCAAAATTAATCTTGCTAATCTCTTTTCTTCCTTTGCATTATTCATCATAATATTAGTTTCCAAAGAAGAAACGCCCATTTTTTTTATCGCTTTGGACAAATTAGAGTCTGAATTATCTATAACTATTTTAGAAATAAACTGTGAATAAAACTTTGCTATTCCCTTTGCTGAAGATTCAATTCCTTTAGCCCTAAGGTATTTTCCAGCTGGTCCGCTTATTGCTTTATTTCCTATAACTGGAGAAATTGCGATAACCTTGTCTTTTTTTTTAATCAGGGCTGTCTTAATTTGAGGTAGTGAAAGAATTGGTGCGATACTCGTAATTGGATTAGCTGGAGCAATAATAATCACATCAGAGGACTGGATGATGTTTAGTGCATCTTTTGTACATTTTGCTCTTTGGCTATTCTTATAATAAACATCTAATACTTTGGGTTTTGCTTTATTTTTTACCCAAAATTCTTGAATATTCATATCTCCTTTGTTTGTAACTATTCTTGTTTCTATGTGGGTATCAGAAACTGGAATTATTTTACTCTTAATATTGTATTGATTATGCGCAATCCATTTTACTATTGTTGAAAGGGAGAAACCTTTTGAAAGCATTTTAGTTCTTATGATATGAGTAATAAGGTCTTTGTCACCAATTTGAAACCATGTTTCTTTGCCTAATACCTTCATACAATTTAGATAGTAAAAAGTGTCTTTTTTAATTCCCCATCTACGCTCTTTATCAAGTATCCCTGCTAATCCATAAATACAGGTATCAATGTCAGGACATACATACAATTCATTAAACCAAAAATTGTCACCAATATTTGGAATGATCGCAAAGTCAGAGGTACATCTGGCTAGTCCGCGAATAATTTTTATGGAGCCGGTTCCTCCTGCTAAGACTGTTATCAAATAATAATTTACTAGTGAATAATGAGAATGTAAAATTTTCGATTATTATTATTTTTTTACAGTATTAATTTTAATTTTTCTCATTTTGAGTACAATAAAAACAACAATAAGGTTATATTCGACAAAATGAGATTGTCAGTTGTGGTGAACAGAAGGGTCTTTTTATCCTATTGGATAATAGGGTTGATTTTGATTCCTACTGCTATTTCTCAATCATTTGCTTCACAGATGGAAGTTTTTCTTTTACCCGAACGGGACGCAGCTGAGCCTATCTTTACTAGCATTAGGTTTGTCACTCTCAAATATGAACCTGGAAGCGAACTTTCCCAAATATTCAACGGAAAAAATGAGAGGGTAATGTTTGAGTTAAATTCCACTACTCAAGGCATGGAGGAATTACAAAAATCTGTTAATGATGCTATTTTAAAAGAGAAAAAAAGTCCTATCCAGCTTTCTAATTCAACATTAGACTATGTAGCACAGATAAGAGGAGATGAAGATGGGGCTCAACTTTCATATAAAATAAAATTTGCACCACATATTACAAACTTTGTTCTTCCATCCAATAGTACTACTCCAGCGCTGGATCTGGATTGGAGAAGTGTTGTTGTACAAGGACCACTACGTGTAACTGTACCTGAGTATGGTGAATTTGATATTAACTATCCTATTGGTCCTGTTAAAGCCCTCTTTCCTGATGCTGCCCAAAAACTGATGTCTGTGGAAGAAACTAAGAATATCTTTGAAACTCCTCTCCTTGATTATGAAGAAATTGGTATGCCTATGGACAGATGGCATTTCCTATTTGATCCAACCGGAAGTCAAGCTTCTGCAGCAGGAGCTGGATATGCTGAAGAGGGTGGATCTAATGTAGTATCAGTATTCTCACTTGGAGAAAGTAGTTTCAGAGAAGGAACACATGCAGCTACAGAAAGTTCTGCATCTGCCCCCATAGACGGTTCACAAGTAAATATAAAATCATCAGATCCACCACCCAGCGCACAGATACAAGTAGCCGGGTTTGCTCAAGTTAAGAATATAGGTGGTGCAGAAATTGCCTTTGTTAGTCCAAAGGGACCTTCAGGAACTGCTACAGCCACTGGTGGATTCCCAATACAGGTACTCTTAATTCTTGGAGGAATGATGGGTGCTGTTGCGATTCTTGTACTAATAAAAGCAAGAAAGCCGTAGTTAGTTAGACAAAACCTCAGCAAGGATTTTCACACCATCCACAATTTTTTACATTGTTATTTTTTTTTAGTGGTTTTAAAAGTATATTAAAATTTAGTATATGTAAAAATCAAAAAGGCTTTACAGATTTATGTTAAAAAAAGAAGGCAATTGCAGAATTTATTACAGGCTAGTTATTTTTACAGGCACAAAAAATAAGATTTTATTATAAATTTCTTTAAGTACATTTTCAAAATCTCCTTCATTTTCTAATAGTATTGCGATACTAAATAGTGATGCGTCATAATTATATTCAATAATTGCTTTAGCATAATATCACTTAGATCATATTAGACGATAAAATTTTTTCTATTACGAAGAGACGCCTATTTATTTACTTTATTTTTGTTCAATTTAAGATACATAGCTACAGGAAGATTGTTGGTTAAAAATTCAGCTTTAGAGAGAGAGGAGAAAAAAATTATATCTTTTGTTTCCTTAATAGATAACAAATAAATATTTGGTCATAGAACACTTAATCTATGTATGATTGGACATAGATATTATAATGTTAATAAAATATATTTTTTTGATGTTTTATAATGCATTATAATTTATAATTAAATAAGTAATTCTAGTTTGCATACCTTTTTTAAAGAATAATGGTTAATTGAAATTTTATCCAAATTGTTGAAAAACCATCTATACCAATAAAAAAATTTTTACTATCAGGTCTAGAAAAATTCATTGTAAAATACTATAGTATGATAATCTAGTTTTATTTTATCGCATAAACTATTGAAGAAAAAAACTTACTCACCTAGTCAATTTGGAAAAGATGCAGAATTTATTACAGCTCTTTATCTTATTTCCAAAGGATGGGAAGTTAAATTATCTAAAGGTAGTAGAGGGCCAGCCGATCTAATGGCAAAAAAGGATTTAATTTTGCTATATATCCAAATAAAAGCCAGTTCAAAGTTACCTCGGATAAAAGGTTCAGCTATTACTCAACTAAAAAACAAATCATTCACGGATGGTGCACTGCCAGTAGTTGCAACGCTACAACCAATCTTTTCATTTGTAGATCATGATAAAAAAACAATAATAAATAATGATTCCATTAATATGGCAGTCAAGAAAAAAGATAAAATGGATTTCAAAATTTATTTTTACGACTTATCAAATTGGAGCAACATGAATCTTTAGCTTTGTTAGATAATTTTTTATTTCAAAATTATCAATAATAGATAGTGTAGTAGCGCTTTACTTTTTAACATGAATCGATAATTGTTAATATCTTTTTATTATTATACTATATATTATATGTTAAACATTATACACTATTTGTAAATATAAAAATAAATAAATTTATTTATTTATTTTATGATTTATTTTTTTTAATTATGAGTACTTGTATTTATAGAGAATATACTATAGTCTTAAAGACTTTTTTTTACTTTGCAACGCAAAATTATATCACAAATATTAGAAATATTTTTCTAGTATCTCATTTAAATCATGGACAAATTTATTGAATGTCTCATTATTCTCTTTTTTTTCAAAGCTCACTTTACCAACTTGCTTAAGATTTTCTAATGATGTATCCAATTCCGCCAAACCAATGGTTGCTTTTGCTAATCTATTTGCTAAAAAAAACATAGATGAAAGGATATAGTTTACTTTATCCACTTCAAATTCTATGTCCTTGGAATAAGGAAAAATTTTATCTAGACTCTCCAATAATCCTTTTTTGCAATCTTCTAGGCATTCGTTACTGTCACACTGTCCTGCTTTTATTGACCATTCTGAGATACATTCAATAAAAAGTCTGTTAAATTTAGTCATATTAGTTTCATTTTCACCAAAATGGATTATTAGTAAACCATATTAAATCCCTACTGGACCGGAATGCTTATTCTTTCTATGTAACTCAAATTGGGAAATGTCGTTAAATTGGTCTTGACACATTTCGCAGATATAGCTATCTACTACTACCTCCTCTTCTGATTTTTCAAATTTGGATTCTTCTAAATTAGAAGAGAGAGAATCATACTTTATTTTTTCTTTTTCGAAAGGTACTGAAAACGAAGAATTTGATTTACCACTAATTAAATTAGAAGGAGAAGAATTACTACTATCAGTTAAAATCTCGTAACCATGTTTTACTTCATCTTCGTTCAAATTTATTGTAATTTTCGATTTCTGATCTGATATTTGTGTTATTGAATTGAAAGGAATATGAAATTCTTCATCTTTTAACAAACCTTTTTTTAATACTATAAAATAATGTTGGTCGTTTTTCTTTTTATTATCAATTGCAATTACCTTTCCTAAATTCTTATTATCAGCAGTAATTGTTTCTAATCCTATAATCTTAGATTGAGAAGGTTCCATTAATAATTACACCTTTACTAATTTTAGACGCACGATATATTATATAATAGATTCGACTTTTATTTTTTTTCTGTCCTTCCGATTTTTTTTATTTTGATTCAATGGTATTTGTTCTTATTTTGCTTGAGCTATTATCAAAAGATATTGAGATTTGGTTTTTTTCCTGACTAATTTTTGATTGTGGAATCAGGGATTTTTACTAACAATGTAAAATTCTTAAATTATATAAGGTACATCAAAAACTTTGGTTATTATAATAAATAATTTAATTGATGAATTGTTAAAAAAACAAATCTATTTCTTTTCTTATAGCAGTTTATGTCTTATAGAATAATGAGTATTATGCACAAAAGATAGAGTAATTTATTTTGAATTTATTGTAATCAATATCCATAGGCTCCATCTGCAGGCCTACATTGATTGCATAAGAGTTTTTCTTTCCCGCCATTATCTTTAGAGGGTTTTACTTCCACATCCGGTGTCCCACAACTTTCACATTTACCAAGCATTTTATTATAATATAGGAAATATCAAATAAAAAGATACATTTCTATTAGTGAGAAATATAGTATATGAACGATATTTTGTAGTTTATTACTAAAATCGTAAATTTCAATGCTACAATTGGAAATTGTTTAATGTCTAAAGATAAAATCGAAAGAAATCTCTAAAATCTATTAGATTGAATTTTTTTTCTATTAATATTTGTTGTAGGAGATCTTTTATTTTAGGATCATTTTTAACATTCGACTAAAATGCTAATCCGGATTTATTCTAAATTTATAGAGATGCATTTTATCTAGTTTATAATCAATTTACGAATTTACTAATGTATCATTATATACTATAAACTTTCTAGTATAATTCACTCAATCAATATATATTTTGATTTACATACGATGTTATGAATTCTAATAATAGAGAAAAACCAGAACAAATGCCAGGATCCCAAGACCCTGCTGAAACAGCTTCAGTAGTAAGTGAACAGGGAGGTATACCTGGGCAGAGAAAAGAGGTAATGTCGAAACCTATGAAGGGGTTGCATCAATAGGTCAAATACTAAAGGATCTTGACTTTCCAGCAAATAAGGAAAAAATAGTAGATTTTGTAAAACAATACTACAGCGAAAGATTTACTAGAAAAACTAGAAAAACTACCAGAGAAGGAATACAAAAATTTATCGGAAGTTACATATGAGACAGGTCTAGTTTACTAAACTAACAATATTTTATTTTAGTTTATTTGTATATCATAGGTATTTTATGTATCCCCAATTTAATAATATTAAAATGAAGTTGGGCATTGTTGTTTAAATCGACCAACTTTATCCTAAACTAATTGTAATTTGTTTCCTGAATATATAAGCCTTGGTTTGTTTGTTAAAAGTATACTACCATATCTTTAGTTAATTAACAATTTTATTATTTAATTAACTAGTTAACTAATTTATATCATCGAATAATTAGTAAATTTATCTAATTTAATTCTAGTAATAGTTTTTTAATCTAAATATATCTAAATATATCTTTTCTTTTAATAGTTATCATTACATCCTTTATATATATATTAAAAGTGTTAATATCATCCAAAGATTATGTCTCCTATAAGTTTCATAAAAAAAATTAAATAGTTAAATTTGGATGGTTAATATTTATCCAACAAAGATTTGGTTAGAAAAATAAAATAGAGCATATTATTTTTAATTTGCTTACCTTAACTACTTGACCCTGATGTTATGAGTTTTGAAATCGTAAATTGGTCTAGTATATTCCCTATTTTATTTGTGGCTGAGATCGGAGTATAATTTGGATCCATCATCTTATTTGCATAAAAAGTTCCAACCAGAGCCTTGTCACCCTTGATTTCAATATTCAGAAAACCAAACCGCATATCATCTTGTTTTGCAACAAATGGAGCTTGTTGTGTAATGTCATAATGAGATCTTCCAGCAGTACCACTTATTATATAGATAACTCCAGATTTGACATCTTTATAATTACTATGATCTTTTTTTGATATTATAGGAGTAGAACTATCAGAGGGGATATACGTTAGTGGATATGTTCTTTGATAGTTGTGATTATCTCCACTAAATACTAAATCAACATTATATTTATCAAATATGGGATGAAAGACATCTCTGATTGTAGAATCAGCCGCATGCTTAGATGGAGAACTATAAAGTGGGATATGTTCTATAACGAAGATCCAATCAATGTTTGGGTTATTATTAGCATTTTTTAAATCATTTATTACAAACTCATACTGAGCAGAATTAGGCTCATATGAAATATACGGATCAATAGCAACAAAATGAACATTATTTAAGTTGAATGAATAATAAGTATTTGTAATATCTAATGGTTTGAGATAATCATTCATAGCACCTACTTTTCCACCATCAGTATCATGATATTCATGGTCCCCCATTGATATTACTGTTTTCTCCTTGAATGGTGCAATTATCTCCATCCAACAGGCTCCATTTTCTTCATAGCTTAGATCACCCCCTGCAATTACAAGCTCAGGATTATGAAATTGGATGTTTTTTGCTGTTTTCTCTGCCTCTTCTTTACATCCCCAATCGGAAGCTACTGCTATATTGAAATTCTTGTCTATGTCTGTATTATCTGTTGGAGATGGATCTTGAGCATAAACAAAATTATTGAAAGTTATTGTTAAACTAAAGATTACGGTTAAAAAATATGTTCCCAATATAATATTTTTCAATATTGATTTCACAATCTTCTTTTTTTAGAAAATATCTCTATTTTTCAACAATTTATTTTGAAAATAACAGAATTAATTATAGAATAAATATTTGGATCTTTGTAAATTTTATAGTCTAATTTTGTATTATAAAAAATAGTTTGCATGATGATATTGGATGGTTTAACTTTAAAAATAATCTGATACAAGATCACCTAACAATATTAAGTAACAAAATATAAAATACCTTATATGTCAATATAGATCTTAATTAGTAGATTGCCTAATTTAATTTCTAATTTATTATAACAAAATTTTGCCTTATTTGTTGAACTTAATTTACTAAAAGTTAATTTTTTGTATTTATTTCAATTTGTTACTCTATTATCATATAATTTTAATCTGACTAGTTTATTTAAATATAGTAAACTGATCTATTGATTTTAATTTATCTTTACCTGCAACTGGTGGGATACAGGAGTCAAAATCCTTGACTAGTTTCTTTTCATTCTCTGTTATTTTCATTTGACAGATCAAGTTGATATCATAAAATGTTCCATCCAATCTTTTCCCGTCTATTTTAAGATCTACAAAACCAAATCCTTTGTCATATTGATTAGCTACATAATACTGTTTTTCCTTTATATTATAAAGTTCATCTCCTCCAGTTCCTACAACCAAAAAGATAGGTCCCTGTGGATTAGTAAATATATTATTATTGTTACTATTGGCATGATTTTGATCTATAATAGGATCAGAGATCTGTTGTTCATTGAATGTTATAGGTAGAGATCTGCTATAAATATGATTATGACCTTGGATTACGAGATCTACGTTGTAATTATCAAAAATTTTGTGATATTTATCTCTAATAATATATTCTTCTAACTGTTTAGCGAGAGAAGAGTACATTGTTTTATGGAACATTACAAATATCCAATCTATATTTTTATTTTGACTAGTTCTCTCCAAATCATTTAAAACAAATTGATATTGTTCATTATTTGTATCAAGAGCAGGAACTTTTGCATTAGATTCTATCAATTTATCGAGTTGGGGAATTTCTATACTAATTGCATTTTGTTTAAGGAAATCGCCTAAATTTATTAATGGATAAAGCTTGTGAAGAGGTTCTTTCTTTTTAGCCTTTGAGTCATTTTTATCTTTCGTATCTTTTTTATCATCGTCTAAATCTTTTTGTGTTAAATATGTTGTGGTTTTATTTACTACTGCCGTAGATTCTAGTGTATCTACAGAAAGCTCTAATTGAGTATCTAGTACTAATACGTGTACATTTTGATAATCAAAAGAATAATAGGATTTATCCAATCCATAATGATCCATATATGACTTTTTAAGCTTGCTTCCTTTTTTTCCTTCTTCTTCATAATCATCATGATTGCCTATTGCTATCTTAGTTTTTGAATCTAATGATTTGGTCATATTAAACCAACAATCAGGAGTTTTTTCATAACTAAGATCTCCTGCTACGAGAAATAATTCTGGATCTAATTTATCTATATTTTTAATATTTTCTTGAGCTCTTATAGAACATCCGACGTCTGCAACAGCTATAATATTAAAACCTTTTTTATTGTTGCTAGTTTCAGTTTGAATTCCAAAAGCATTATTATTACTATTATTTAAGCAAAATATGGTTATAACTATAAAACACATTGTAAGAAATACCATTAACGGTAATTGCGTAATAGATATTTTAAAAAAAGACTTCATCATTTTTCTTCAGGTTTTTGTTTGCATATTGTAATTAGGATTATTTATACCAATTTAGATAATTTTATTTGACAATTTTAGTTGTTTAAGTTTAACATCATCAACAAAAATATAATTTTATTCCAAAATGTTATAAACTCCTTCTTCAATATAAAGAAATAGATGGAATCTCGATCATCTTCCGAGACAACTGATAAATCTGGACCTTCTACGATTCGATGCGAGATATGTGGGCTTCCTTTTGATACTTTAGCAGCAAAAAATGAACATATAAAATTAGAACACGTTGAACATAAACAACCAAGTGGAGTGGGTTGATAATACTAATATATTATTAATAAATATCAGTAATACAATTATTTAAATAACTATAAAAGATAAGAAGGTCATTGAATTTTTTAATGACATAGATTTTATTATTAATAATCATTTGATTAATGCTTAAATAAATATTAGTATAAATTAAACGATAACATAAATAATCAAGGATATATAAAGAAGGTTCATTGAGGCTCATGCAGGTAAGACATGTCCTCTAGTTTGGTTTTTCAGTCCAAAGAACTCCAAACAGAACCTCATAAATAATATTAGATAATTTAGTTAAAATACCTTATATAAAATTTTATAGTAACTATATAATATAAAAAACTTTTTTTTCTTTCATATCGTAATACTTTATTATAAAAGGTATAAGAAAAAGAGTGATTGGAATTCTTCTTTTTTTCTCTAGACCTGCCGTACTGTGATGTGAAGATTTGATAAAAGAATTTAGTTTGCTTAGCAATATTGTAATAACAGAAATTTAATAGGAAAAAATAGAAAAAATATGGATATGTTTGAAAGATGAATTTTTTGTTTAATTAATGCATCCAGATTCAACCATTAGCTCCTTTACCTGTTGTCCTAGATACATAACTTGATCATCTGTTATTTTTCCATCTATCCATGTATCCGATAAAACTTTATCAAAGGATTTTAATTTGTTACATATTGGAACTTCATTATTATTATTATTATTCACTTCTTTATTTTTTAGTTTATCTCCTTCTTGTAGCGACTCGATACCAGGTGGAAATTTGAGTATGTTTGGAGATGCTGGGTCTTTGAGTATGTTTGGAGATGCTGGGTCTTTGAGTATGTTTGGAGATGCTGGGTCT
>JAATVK010000074.1 GCA_014523485.1 Nitrososphaerales archaeon TH5894 | reverse complement strand
TTTTTATTTTTAACTCAATATCTTAGAATAATAACATTACAGACTTTTATTAGAAAAAAGTATAGTGGTGTTGATGGTAATGGTTTGGATAAAGAAATAGATAAAATGATGGAATTTAAAAAACATAAAGTTTTTAAAAAATTTTTTGATATCTATTATAAAAGTTCAGAAAAGAATTTGTTTAGGTTTTTGTATATCATACTGTTTATATTTATTCTAATTGCATTTTCTTTATGGCTCTCTGTATCATTCAAACTTTAATGGAATAGAGTATATTGTCTGTTGAATAATAATATTATGTTGAGAGCCTTCTCTCTCTATCATATCTTGTCTCAAACAGATAGATAGATGGATAGATAGGCAAATCGTCATAGTCTGATCTATGTATGTAATTATTAATCCCAAGTAGTATAGTTCTTCCAGGCTATGAGAATAATTAAATATTATAATTCATAGTAGATTAACCTAGTTCACAGATTGTTAAATATTATAAAATCAATAAAATTCTACACTCTTAACATCTCTGATGGATCTTCGAATAGCCATAGTGAACAATAACCAATACTTGATTTGTATTGGTTTATCCCGGGCTTGGCTATTTTTTTAAATTGTCTAAAAGCAAAATATTATTTTACAATTATTAAACAACATATTGGACCTATATCCACTATCTCCTTTTACAAGTTTTCTTTGTTAATTTATTACTATGGTGATATTAAATAATTGACATAGTAACGCAAATCTATTTTCAAAGTAAAACTGTTAGTAAATTTAGTAACTATTTCTTTTCTTCATTATTATTATTGGCATCTTTTTGATCTGACATTAATTATCCCTTTGAAACAAATTATTTATTAGTTAACGAACTAGGTTTCTATTCCTGTTTAATTTAAGATGAGATATTTTAAAAATTTATGATTTAATTCTCTAAATAATTATTTATTTGTTGTTTTATTTATTCACGATCTGAATCTCCTATTGAGTTAGCCTCTTTTTTAGATTCTTTTACGTCTTTATAAGAAACGGTGTTAAGTGTTTCTTCGACCTCATTTCCTCCTTCTTTAGCATCTATATCTTCTTGTCTTTTTCTAACAATATCATTATTTTTTTCTATACTCATGATTATAATATACTATTAACAATATCGTATATTACAAATCTAATCTAATCTAATTGAAACCATTTTCCAGAAAAGACGAAATTGGAGATACTGCAGACACTATTAAAGGTCAACAAATATCTCCTTTTATTACTCGGCCGACAACCAAGGTCAACCTACAATAACAATAGTCTTAATTTCTAATATGTATTACAGGTTATCGGCGCGGGTTTCAATAATAAAACTAATAAAACAATAAATTTATCTCCAATTATTAAGTAGTATGCATTATAAGGATTATTATAGTCCGAAGCAAATTCTCCATAGCATTCCTATTATTATTGCTTTGATGCCAATAATAGTGGGGTATGGTTATTATTACGTAAACTAAATTATTTTAAATTTTAATATGATATCATAATTTGAATTTTTACTCTATGATTATTATTATCTAAAAGATAGTAAAAGTCTTTTACAAGTTTTAAATCATTTGTTATTTATAATTTATTAATGATTTGGACAATAATATCCATAGTTATAGGAATAATAATTTTGGTTCTGTTATTGAGATTTTTATTTGGAATAATATAAAAAGAGGATGTAATAAGGATGAATTTTACTTCAAAATTTATTGAGACTGCTCTTGGTATTTCATTCTCGAAGATAGAGGAAGTCAAAAATAACAGAATTAAAGAATTGCTTGAAATAAAGTCAAAGATTAAAGAGGATCCTATATTAGTCGAAAATTGGTTTGATAAAGAAATTAATAAAATAAGAAAGGTAACAGAAAATAATTCTTCTTCTATTGATATTGAATCTCTAATAAATAAGATAAAATAAGTTGTTACCATGTCTTAAAAACAAAATATTACTTATAAAATGGAAATTCATCAATATATCCTAATCTTGTCTGGAGAACAATGATAACAGCAGATCTCTAGATTTATCTATAAACCCACTATAGGTGCTTGCTTCTTTGTTCAGGCTATGACAATAACGAATTTATCTCAAATTATTAAATAGAATATTTCTTTATCGATATTACCAACAACCAATAATTGTATTCGTCGTTGGACTTGTGCATACATAGCCTTCCTCTTGTTAATGATTTGGCTCATAAGACGAAGGCTAATTTTATTATTACACTGCAATAAAATAACACCAATAAATTTATCAAGTTCTAGGTGTAGAAAAAATCACTACTACTACCAGCAGAGTAGTATAGTTGTAGTCCAATCACTCCATCAAGCCATGGCCTCCAACATCATCATTACTGTTTGCTCCTAGATCCAAGGCTATGGCTTTTAATAATGGTTTTATTTAACTAAAAATGATATGAAATCAAAAATCCATTCGACAACAGTGCCTTCATCTATTCTTGCATTTGTTTTAATTTCAGTTGTTTTAATTTCAGTAATCGGAATACCACCAATGTCACAATTTGAAAATGTATTAGCACAAGGTGAAGCGGCAGAACAACAAGGAGCAAATCAAACCACGGAGGATCCTCAACATGTTGCTAACCAAACTATGGAAAAGGCAATTCAATCTGCCAATGAGACTGGAGAAGATGTTGCTAAAGTTGGCTCTCAAGTAACTGAGGGAGCAAAAGATTTGATTGGAACTATTGGCGATAAATTACAGGATTTAGGAAAATAGATATAACTTAATAATTTTTTTAAAATATTAATAATTCTATTTAATTGTTTTTCTTACACTGCATCTAATCTGTTCGATAGTATAATTTGTTCTTTTAGGTTAGTATTGTTAACAATACTAAAACCTGAGCCCGTTGTATATATGGGTTCATATAATTGAGAATAAAAATAAGTTTTATAGGAAGAGGGATTAGCTCAAGATGGTAGCCAAGTTATCAACAACTATAGAGAAAATTCAGAATTTACCTAATTCTTCTAACAGTATAACATTAAATCAATTTCTATTTTACATGAAAAATAATGGCTCATCGGAAAGACATCAGAATAATAACCTGATTTTGATGATTGAGTTTTCCAACTATTTTGGTTCCAATACTTCTTTTTGTTATATCAATAACACTAATAATAACCACTTTGCACTTATTTTAATTTCTTTTTAATTATGTCCTAAATTTTAAAAAGTTGAGTTCAGATTTAATAGCAATTTTACTTATATCTCATTTTTTTATTTAACAAATAAAAAAAATACTAAAAGTTAATGATAAAAGCCAAACTGTATTTGATATTGACAAGTTGGCTATAAACAAACAAACAAAGAAAAAAATGAACATTTAGCTATATTTAATTTCTATCTTTTCTCTATCTTTGTAATTTTGTTATTATTAGCTTTCCAATAATTTTTTTATTTGTTTATACTCCCAAATACAAGTTAAATTAATAGAATTATTATTTAATTAAAATAAAATTCTTTTCAAAGTAAAATATTCAAGTTATTTAAGAGAATTCCTATATATTATTATCAAATTACGAATTCATAAAAAAGCAGAGGTCTTAGACTACATAAAAATCACTTTACAATTATTTGAATCAAACGTAACAAAAATAGTTACTAAAAGTTAATTATATCTTGACAGATTTGTTCTACTTGAAAAGTAAGTTGGGTATAAACAAAGGAAAATTATCTATATTCTTATTTTTTGTAATTTGTTATTTTTATATTCCCTTTCATTGTATCTGGATAGAATTCACAATAATAATTAAATGATCCATAATTCTTATATTCTTGTGGATCTAAAGGATAAAAATCAACTATACTTGACGACCCATCATGAACTGTATCACTTATAACTAATTCCTCTTTATCACCACTAGAAGTAATACCTTCTATTATTAAATTATGTTCTTGAGAATCATCTTTCAAACTTTTGACAGTAATTTGATTATTTATTCCTGAAGTAATTATTAAAGTGGGATTAATAGTATTGTTGGAGTCTATCCATCTATAGGTAGTATCAATTAATTTTGCTGTCAATTCGATAAAAGATTGATTTGTTTGTGTTTGATTTTGTTCTTGTTCCTGAGAATAAATCTTTACAAAACCTATTGAGTCAAAATTTACAAATACCATGAAAACTATTGTAACAGCTATAATGAAACCCGGAACAAACTTATTTTTTGTTTTAGTATTTTTTTCCATATTTTCTATACCTGTTAACATTATTTTAGAATAATAAAGATTGTTTATTATGGTTATGGTAATTCAAAAAATATTCTATAGTTTAAGACCTCTTTTTTAGAATGAACGCTATTGAGTTGAATTACAAAGTTCATAATTTCAATGAATCAATATAATATAGACATTAGAATAAAACTCGAATTACAGACAAATTTGACCGTCAAACCTTTGAGCCAGTGGCATATATGAGTGCATATAATTGAGAATGAAAATAATCCTATAAATATGCACATTGAAGATACTTTAATTTGCAATTAAACTTAAATTCTAAAAAAGAATGAAGATTTTTCGGGGGTCGAAAAATTAATCAATATTTAGACTTAAATTCTATTTGAAATTAATTTAATCTCTCCTATTATAAATCATATTAAGTGTTAGTTACTTTGGGTTGAGTATTCAAATAATTTTACTTGTAAGTAGAATTAATATTTAGTTATTTATAACAATAATTAGTAGATTTTATTAATATTAATAAGTGTTAGCAAAAAAATTATATTGTTTTTGATATAATAAACTCAAGTATGGATAATAAGTTTGAGTTTAATATTTTGTTATGTAGATATTTTATTTATAATATAACCTTGGATTAAAATTTATTATTTAACTTAACAATACCGATAACATTATATCATTCCATTATTTAGAACAAAATTATGATTCATTTAAAATTAAAATCAGCTAAAGAAGGAATTAATTACTCAAAATTTTTGTATTTGAGTAAAATTATGGTTGCTTTGGGAACTTTTTCTATTGTTGCTTTTACTACTCAGGCAGAAGATGAAAGTGTACTTGGAATGGTTCTTGCAAACAATGGTTTAGATACTTATGGATTAGATGATGAGTGTTGAGAAGCGAACAAGAAATTCGAAACAAAGTTGAAGAACTACAAAAAATCAGGTTCCAGCATTCCAAGCACTGTCAAATAGCTTTGGATAAATGTGATGTGGCAAAAGAGTATGACAACCTTATAGATGTACTGGAATGGGTCTTGGAAAGTTAGTATAGTTTTAAAAGAGTATCTTTGTTTATGTACTTTATTACCATAACCTAGACTCTCATTTTAGAACCGCTATCTGGGGTATTACTTCCTAATAGATCAGTACTTGCAGATTTTGAATTTACAATCGATTAAATGCATAGAAGGTACATCAGATAAGATTATTTACCTATTGAAACGCACAATCAGAAAGTATGGAAAACCATTACGGATACTGACAGACCACGGTTCACAATTGTATAATTCATATTCTAAACTGCAATCAGATTTCGATTCTTTCTGTAAGGAATATGATATAGAACATACACAATAAATAGTTCTAGATAAGTATCAAGAATCAAAAGTTCTTTTAGGTATCTATTTAATTTGTTTTATGATTTAACACAGAAAAAGAAATAGATATGATCTCAGGAGAGATAGATGTTACATTCAAATCTAGTCATGAATCTTTATTGTTGAATAGTCTGGGCCAAAATTCTTGTGTCAAAAACAATTCACATGCCTGTGGGCCCGTATTGACAACGCAAAACATTTACTCACCACCGTAAATATAGTTATTAAATATGTTACTTCAAAAGAAAAATTATCCAATAACAAAAAATTAGTTAAAAAAAGAATATTCATATTTGGTAAACAATTCTTTACATGGTACAGATTGTGAGTAATCAAAATTGTTGATATGATTATAGAGTTGAATTTTTAAGAATTGTTAAAAATATTAATTTTATGACACTTAATGATTTAAAATAAGTTAAATTATAATAAAATACAATAATATGGAAAAGTAAATTTATCTTTTAAAATTGTGATTATTCTAATTCTTAATCTGACTAAAAAGTAGTTGCAATACTTTTCTTCTTTAAATGGTTTAATTTATCATTATTTAGATTTTTTTAGTAAATAATTCGATTTTAAAACAAATAATTATCAATTCTTTATCTCCTATGAATCGAAACTCAGAAACGTCTATATTTGAATAAAGTGAAGAATAATCGAAATTTAATATTAAATATTTTTATGAAATGTTTTCTAAAAATCTTATATAATTAATATTAATAACTTGATTAATATTATGATAGCTAATACGAATTTCTATATTATTTTTACACTATTTCTATTATTGTTTTTGTTGTATTTTATTATATTCCATCAAAATAGCCCAATATACGCGGTAGATGATGGATTTTTTAGTGTAGTTCCAGAAGATTATTTTACCTTTAACGATGATGATCAAGAATTATCATCTTTAACTGAACAATTACAGGAAAATAATCAATATAATCAACAATCTGCGCCATCAAACAAAGACAAATATGGAAAATTGAAAAACTCTTTATCAGGAGAAAATTATTCAAATGATATCAATTTTATTGCTGCTGGAGATTGGAATTGTAATAAAGAAACAGAGAAGACGATAAATAAAATGACAAAGTTGGAGCCTGAATTAATATTAGGTCTTGGCGATTATACTTTTGAAAATATTTCTCCACAATGTTGGTTTGATATTTCAGAACCTATTAACGATAAGATAAAAATTACTATAGGAAATCATGACCTAGATTCCCAAAGTTCTTATCATCAATTACTTGATCATTATAATTTACAAGAGCCTTACTATTCCTTTAACTTTCACAATATCCATTTTTTAGCCATATCATCTGAGCATCCATTTGAAGAAGGAAGTAAACAATATGAATTTATCAAAAATGACCTAGAAGAATCATTACAAGATCCATCAATTTTATGGAGGATTGTATTCATGCACAAACCTATGTATACCTCTGCAACTTTTGATGAAGAGGATTCAGAAGAATTGAGAGATACCTTTCATGAATTATTTGAATCATCCAAAATAGATCTCGTTTTATCAGGACATACTCAGTATTATCAAAGATCTCTTCCTCTTTCCTATAACAGCGATAATCCAATATATCCAGTTATAATGGATCAGAATAATAATCAGTATTCAAAAAATAACGGTATCATATTTGTGACTGCGGGAACAGCAGGAGATGATTTACATGATATTGCCTATTCTCTTTCTTATTATGTGATTCAACAAGGCCAATTTGGATTTTTAAACTTGGACTTGACAAATAATGGACAAACAATAGTAAGTACATTTTATGATACTGATGATACTAATGTACTAGACAGATTTGTAATTTCAAAAGATATTACAGGGAAGAAAACATTTTCCGAAGATAATTCTGAGCAGTATGACGATAAAAATTATTATTTTACCTCTCAAGATGAAAAAGTGGGAATATCAAATAGAAATAATAACCAATTATCTTAACATCAAATTCTAAAAAACGATAAGATAGAATAATAAATTATTAAAGAATTGATATTTCTTACACATTGAGTAGAGTTATGAGAATCGAATTAGAATTACAAATAAAAATCTTTATTGAGTATTGATATTAATAACTTATTTAGTCCATTTTTAGAAACCAATATTACAGTGTAAAACTGAGCTCGAGGAATTTGTTAATTTAATTGATTATGATTACAGGCATAAAGGACCTTCTACCTGTGATGTTCAGAAACATTTTATAAATTAGATTGTAGAAATTCAAGAAGAATATTGAAAGGTTCTGCAGACTAAAATTTGTATATCTTTTATTTATTTTTTTATTTATATTTTTTTACTATGTCAATACTACAACGAGTAAAAAATCTCCTTTGGTATAAAATGACTGTTGATAGTATCTTTACCATAAACCTAGATTTTTGTTTAGTAATCTAATTTTTAATACGTTTTTGCTCTTGAATTAATTTTGATACTTCATGGTCACAAAGTTTCCGTATTAATTTTCTATGACAATGTGATTCATCTTTCTCATAGCATAATAAGGTAAATTCTTTTCCCTCAAGTGCCTCTTTGGCTATATTTTTACAAATATTTATTACATTTTGATTTTTTGATATTTCATTCCTAAATAACTGCTCAAATAACTTAAAATCTATTCTTCCTTCTTTGTAATCTTTCAATAATTTCTTTGAAGGTGATAAATCTTTATGCCATATATCAAAATGCTCTTTTTTAATCCCTCGAGGCCAGTACCTTGTAATTAAAATTCTGGTTCCATCTGAGTTCTCAATTGACTCATAAATCGATTTAGTTTTAATCATTAGTTTCAGTTGTTAGAAATAATAAACTACTCTTAAAAAATATTATTCTAAAAGGATCACAAACCATTAGCTATCAGTAGAAAAATTTGTTATTCTGTCAACAAAAACGTTGCTATATGAAAGTTCGATTTTCGATTTATGGTAAATGATTCATAGAACCAAATAAAATGTACTGATTCAAATAGTTTTAGATATTACATTATACTGTTGGATTACAAAAAAGTTCATCATTTCAATGATAAATATAATATGGACTTTAGGATACACATTAGATTAGATGCAAAAATCATAGTAGAACCCCTGAGTCCAATAAATATTTGTATTAAAAACAGATATGTGGAAAATACTCTTCATATAGGCATCCTAAACATCTATTATAATATACATAAATGAACCCAATCGTTAAAATGTGACTCTGAAATTTAGAAATAACACATCAATAATTACAATAAATTTTATTTATTGCAAATCATCATGTGGTTTGGATACTCTTTTATCTATATTAGAGGGAAAAGGATTTACATATAGTTTACCTTTAACTACTTTTACTTTATAGGAATTTACACTATCTCCTCCCTCATGCGCGGATTTGCCATTTTTTACAGAATATTTCCATCCATGCCATGGACATGTTACAATATCGCTATTTAGAAATCCTTTACTAAGAGGGCCACCTTGATGTGCACAAGAATCAGATATAGCATAAAACCTACCAGATATATTAAATATGGCTATATGGATATTTTTTTTACTTTTAGCATCTTTTATAGAAATAGATTTGGATTTACCTATAGGTATTTCTGTAGATAATCCAATATATTTATAAGAATTATCTTTGTTTAATGACAACTTGTACATATCTTGTTCTTTTTATTAATAAGAGGTTTACCTTTTGCATTCTACACTTTAAAGATTATATTCTCACAGGATTGAGGCAGTAAGAAAGATTAAATTCAATAAATAATTATTAGATTTATCAAAACATGATCAAAATCTTTGGATAAACAATCTTTCTCATTTGAAGTCTACGTTCGATTACAGACAAATTTGACCGTCAAACCTCAAGGCAATATAATAACTATATTAACTTTTACTGCTATTACTATAGATAATGTTTGAATATGCTCTATTTTTTTAGATTAGTTTACGTGATACAAAAATAGATCGTATAATATTCACTTTCTAAAATAGTACAACAAGG
>JAATVK010000073.1 GCA_014523485.1 Nitrososphaerales archaeon TH5894 | reverse complement strand
TATACCCCAGCACAATTAGCAGTCAAACCGAAGTATGATGGGACAGTCGAAGTAAAGATTGATGAAAGAGGAGCTTCTCATGGCTGATGTCGCTTTCATAGGTTTATCTATTTTAACAGTAGGATCTGCAATATTTGCTTTAGAAAGTCGAGAAATTATTTATGGTGCAATTGCTTTGGCAATTTCAATGCTTGGTATAGCAGGTTTTTTTATTTTACTAGATTCTCCTTTTGTTGCGATGTTTCAGATCTCAGTGTATGTTGGCGCAGTTGCTGTTTTGGTTATATTTATTGTAATGCTAGTCAGGACTGAATCTCTCTTTTCTGGTGATGAGGATAATAGGGGCAGGCAAATCGCTGGTTTAATATTTTCATTATTAGCGATGGCAGGGATTGGAGTTCTTCTTTTTAGTTCGCTGTTTTCAAACGCTGAGTTAAAACCATCACTAGAAAATATAGTAAATAAAATTGGTAATGGAATGCTAACCTATTACTCTCCTGTATTTATATTACTAGGTCTAACACTAGCAGGATCTATTATAGGAGCCTTATCATTGGCAAGAAGGGAGGAGAGTGATCAGCCGCGCTCAGAGACTTCTCCTGCATCTCCCCAACAAGAAAAAATATATCTTGATAAAAAAAGTGAAGGGAAAGGAGCAGGTATAAGTAATGACTGAATTAATTAATTTTGTATCAATTTCATTGATTCTCGTTGGAATAGGTATGTATGGTCTTATTGTAAAGCGAAATGCTATAAGAATGATTTTTGCAATAGAAATTATTGCAAATGCTGCAAATCTAAATTTAATTGCCTTTTCACGATATTTAGGAGATATACAAGGCCAGATATTTGCCCTATTTGCCATAGCAATCGCAGCAGCAGAAGTAGCTGTTGGCTTAGCTATAATAATTATTGCTTATAGACTTTATAAAAATATTGACGTTTCAGAATACAAATATCTACGGGGTTAACAATATGGTATTATTTAATGAGTTTTTAGACATCGAGGTAGAAAAAAGGTAGATGGCTTCTGAATCTGGAATATTAATGGCATCTATATTTCTACCTTTAGTACTCGCTCCATTATCTTATTTTTTAGGAAAAAAAAGAGGAACTAGTTTCGTTACTTGGTTTTCCTTTGGTATTTTGGTTATATCCACAATTTTATTGATAATCCCAGTAATTTCTATCTCGGTAGACAATCCTGTTTATGAAGAATCGTATGCCTGGAGCCAGTTTGGTAATTTCGGATTGAAATTGGATGGGTTCAGCATTCCATTTGCTGTAACCATATACGTCTTATCAGCAGTAATAGCCGTATTTTCAAAAGAATATATGGTTAGAAAAATTGCTGGACATTTTGATAATCTCGAGATGTCGAATCCTCAATACCTCAATAAAGATAATAGTAATAATTCTACTGAAGAAAAATTAAATAAAAATAATGATTTATCACTAGGTGGTAGGGGACAAATTGAAAGCGTTTACAGCATAGAGCCGTCGTATAAACAACATATAGATACTCAAATGGGACTATATTTTGCCCTTTTTCTCACATTCTCTATGGGGATGGTAGGAACAGTTCTATCAACAAATCTGATCGAATTTTATGTTTTTTTTGAATTAATGCTTGTTCCTGCTTTCTTTTTAATAGCTCTCTTTGGATATTCTACGAGAAAGAGAGTATCTCTTATGTTCTTTTTTTGGACACATGTAGGTGCAGTTCTTTTATTATTGGGTGTGCTTGCAATGGGCTTATTCGCAGGAGGATTTGATTTTGAAACAATCAAATCAAATACGTCAAAAATTCCTTCACAATGGATGACACTTATTGTGTTTGCTGTTGTTATAGGAATTGCAGTAAAATTAGGCGCTTTTATTCTCCATATATGGATCCCAGCTACCTATGCGGAATCTCCTACACCCATTTCCGCCCTAATTGCTGGGCCTATGAGTGCAATAGGCGTTTATGCACTATTAAGAATTTGGATAGATCTCCTTGCTATAACCTATTCTGATTATAGTATTTACATAAACTTTTGGGGAGTAATAACTATGATTTATGGAGGTGCCATGGCTTTGATGCAAGATGATGTTAAAAAGTTATTGGCATATTCGAGTATCAGTCACATTGGTTACATAATTTTCGGATTAGGAAGTCAAAGTATGTTAGGTATAACAGGTAGTGTATTAATGTGGATTCCTCATGCCCTGGGTGAGACAATTCTTTTCTTGATGGCAGGTTCTATAATCCTCCGAACAGGCACAAGAAGTATGTCAAATCTGGGAGGCATTGCAAGAAAAATGCCTTATACAGCTACCTTTGCAATGATCGGTGTACTAACACTGATAGGTGTACCTCCCACAAGTGGCTTTATGGCCGAATGGATAATGTTTACTGGTGCCCTACAAACTGGAACGGAAAATATGGATTCTTTTAGAGTTGTCTTATTTTCCCTTGCTATTCTTTCTACTATTCTGACCTCTTCTTACCTCTTAGTGATGTATAAAAAAATATTCTTTGGAAAAATTTCACCTCGCTTTGAAAAATTACGAGATGTAAATAGATATGCAATAATTCCGATGGCCTTTATAGCGGGTTTATCATTGTTTATAGGTGTGTATCCTGATCCTGTTATTAATCCTATAATTGCATATTCACAAGCAATTTTTTCAGATTCTCCCGAAATTGCTTCTATTCCAACAGTTAATAATTTAAATACTAACATTATAGGATCCGTAGTTATTCTACAAAACGAATATGCAAGCATTATAGACGGAGACAATCGGAATTTTCAGCAGTTAAGGGATGTTAAAAGTATAGAGATTAAGGAGGATGGGTGAGAAGAAAAAAAATGGTTGAATCAATAGGTTTTGAAGGAATTGCTATAAATGTCTGGCTTGTTTGGATACTGCCATTTGTAGGTGCAGCATTAATTCCCGCTTTAGCCAAAAAAAACATTAGAATTACAAATATCGGTGCTGTTGGATTTGCAATTATCAGTGCGCTTCTTGCCGCTACTCTCATTCCACTAGCTATCTCTGGAAGTGAAATCCATAGTCAGATACAATGGATCTCTGCATTAAATATCAAAGCCGGAATACTGGCAGATCCACTGAGTATTATTATGACAAATCTTGTTGCATGGGTATCATCATTAATTATGATTTACTCTGTTGGTTACATGCATGGAGATAGGGATCTAACACGATACTGGTTCTTTATGTTGTTTTTTATAGGATCAATGCAATTGATTGTTCTCTCGGATAATCTCTTGATGGTATTTTTTGGATGGGAAGGTGTAGGCTTTGCCTCATATGCGTTGATAGGATTTTGGTATGGAGATAGAAAAAAAGATTATGTTGGCAGAGAAGGTCATATTGTAAAAGGTATAGCAATGTGGGTATCCCCTACGCATGCAGGAATAAAGGCATTCTTGATGACACGCGCAGGAGATGTTATGATGCTTTCTGGCATGTTTTTAATTTTTATGTATGCGGGGACTTTTGGTTTTAAGGAACTGCTAGCTGATCAAACTTGGGCTCATACTATGATGGAACAAAACCTTTTGGTACCAGCAGCTGTTCTTCTTTTTGGAGGAGCGATAGGAAAGTCAGCTCAATTTCCTTTAAATGAATGGTTAATAGAAGCCATGACCGGCCCTACACCTGTTTCTGCATTGATACATGCAGCTACAATGGTTAAAGCTGGTGTTTTTCTTGTAGCTAGGATTGGACCATTATTTTTTGCCTTGGCCGCATTTGATGCTGCAGCTTTCTTCGAGGTAGTTGCATGGATAGGTGCAATAACTGCATTTCTGCTTGCGACCCAAGCCATTGTGAATCCTGAAATCAAAAAGGTTTTGGCATATTCCACAGGCTCACAAATTGGTTATATGATGATGGCACTAGGAATAGCAGGCCTTTCTACTCAATTCGTTGATGGTTATACTGCTGGATTTTTTCATCTAATGAGTCATGCGATGTTTAAAGCATCCTTGTTTATGGCAGCTGGTGCGATATTACATATAGTGGGTTCTAGATTCATGACGGATATGGGAGGACTACGGAAAAATATGAATAAAACGTTCATTTTTATGTTACTTTCAGCTCTCTCATTAGCAGGTGCTCCTTTAATAACTTCTGGATTTTGGAGTAAGGATGCGATTTTTGCTGCACTCTTACAATCAGGAACATCTACTGGAGGAGCGCTTTTCTTCATTGCATTTATAGTTGCTATAATGACTGCATTTTATACATTTAGGATGGTAGGAATGGTCTTTTTCGGTACTAAGAGTAAACATATACAAACCATCGAACAGACCTCTTATAACAATTCTCAATCTGTGTCTTCTTTATCTTCTCAACCTTCAGATGAACATAACCATCAACAAGATACAAAACATACGATTCACGAGGTTTCACCAATAATGTGGATTCCATTTGCTATCTTAGCAATTTCTACTGTATTTATTGGATTAGTTGGATTTTTCTTTGAACAAGAGATCCATTCCATCATGGCATCTTATCTTTCCAGCTCATTCGGTATTGGAGAAGCAAACAGCGCTCATTCTACAAACAATTTAGGGCAGAGTGCAGGCCAAGAAACAGAAGCATTAAACCCAATTGCATTAGTGTCATCATTTGTAGCTTTTGGTATAGGGGCTGGATTAGGAATATTATTTTATATTATTCGAAAAAAAGATCCAGAAATTATTTCACGCTACCCTGTTTTAAAGAATATATGGCTTTTCTTGTATAATAGATGGTACATTAATAGTTTATTGTATTGGGGATTTGTAAAAATACCGCTCCGTCTATACCAGCTCATTTGGTTATATTTTGAAAATATGATTGCACAAGGAATTAATCCTGCTATAGAGTATTCTATGAGCTTTTTGTCAAAATGGGTAAAATACACTCAGACTGGAGTAACTCAAACATATCTTTTTGTCTTCGCGGCTGGAATTATAATCGTTCTAATTATGTTATACTTATAGGAGAAATGAAGAGATAAGATATGATTGATATTTCGTCTACGCCAATTATGATAATTATACTTCTTGGCTCAGTAGGTCTTGCAATACCCATAGTAGATGCCTATAAAAAAGAAAAAGGAAAAAATAAAAATAAACTGTTTAGTGCAATAACTTTTGGGACTTTAATTCTTTCCTTACTTATAATAATCTCTCGAGTGGTAGGTGGAGAACCCCTGCCTGGGATGAATTTTGGAAATGATGTGCTGACAGATGATATGTTCGGTTCCTTCTTTGCGGTATCTCTTTTAATCGTCTCTATAATGGTCTCAGCTTCTTCATGGAACTTTATGAGAGGAATTTCCAACTATTCTTCATACTATTCGTTACTTTTACTATCAACAATAGGAATGATATTGATAGCCTATTCAACCGATTTTGTCATGTTGTTTATTGCTTGGGAACTTATGTCGATACCAACATACGCTCTTGCTGCATTTTCCAAGAAAGATCCAATCTCAAATGAAGCTGCTATAAAATATTTTCTGTTTGGGGCATTCTCATCCTCCATTCTAGTCTTTGCCATAGGATTTGTCTATGCAGTTACAGGCACTACAAATATTGGTGATTCTATCACACTTCTTGCTGAACTTTCAGCATCAAATCAGACGCCAGACAAACTAGGAGGTGTTATTCCTATTTCTTATCTTGCAATAGGTTTGTTTGTTGCTGGCTTTGGATTTAAAATGGGATTGGTTCCATTTCATATGTGGTTGCCTGACGCATATGAAGGTGCACCCACAACAATAGGTGCCTTGTTGGCCGCAGGAACAAAAAAAGCAGGATTTGCAGCAGCCATTAGAGTTATAGTAATTGGAATGTTCGCAATTGGACTTGATTGGAGTATTGTTCTTGCTATTTTAGCAGTAATTACTATGACGGTAGGTAATTTTGGTGCTCTTATACAAAAAAGCGTTCCTCGAATGATGGCTTATTCTAGTGTAGCTCAGGCAGGGTATATAATGATTGGACTAGCACTAGCCCCCTACGCAAGTTCTGCTCTGGATGGTTCACTTTTTCACATTCTTAATCATGCTGTAATGAAATCGGCCTCATTTTTAGCTATTGCTGCTGTTGCAATAGCATTAGCCAGTTACAGTTTAGAAAAATATACTGGACTTGGAAGAAAAATGCCAATCACAGCAATTGCATTATCAATATCATTATTAGCATTAGCTGGGGTTCCTCCATTGAATGGTTTTTGGAGTAAGTTGGTACTTTTTCAATCTGCGATTGATAGTGGAACCGTAATATCCTGGGGCCCTTACTTAGCGATTGCTGGATTATTAAATAGTGCCTTGTCTCTCGGTTATTATTTATGGATTATTAAAAAAATGTACCTCGATGAAAGTAATGATATGTCAAGGGTAAAAGAACCTAAGGCCATTCTAGGTGTGTTAGTATTTGCTATCATTTTTATGGTTGGATTTGGTATATGGCATGCGCCATTACTGGAATTCGCCTCAATATCTGTCCCTACGCATATTGATCAAATAGTTCCTCCATTTGGAAATATAACTCAAAATTAAATATTCTCTTGTTTTGATTTTCAAATCTAATAGATAAACAATTTTTATCAGGTCAATAAATACCTGGCTTGGAATATCAATAATAATATTTAGAAGATTCTCTACAAAGTTATTATTAAATGTATATTATTCACAGTTGGTAGTTTAGTTTAGAGAGAACAAATGAACATTTTATATATGAACGAAACATTCCAAGTGCTTATTAATCAATTTTTTGTCTTTATTTAGGAATTTAATTTTAGTGATCATATACATGTTTATAATATTATTCAATAGAGGAAGATAGAAAGATTAAATTATTTAACCAACTAATAACAATTTAAAAATACATTACATCATATTCAATAACTACAATTACATCATGTTAAAGCTTATTTTTTATTATTTTGTTCTTAATATTTTACATAAATTGTAAACATTATCAAAAATAAAAATCTAGTTTAGAGATAAATCGGCGATTCTTAAAAATAAAACCTATCCTGTCCACAATTCTCGGATTTTTAAAAAATCTTGTTATGACTTTTCTTCTTCTTCTCCTTCTTCTTCTCCCTCTTTAGTACCTTCTTGTAGTTGTTCAGAGTTTTCGGAAGCAGTTTGATCGCTTGTTTGTTGAGATAATTCTGCAGTAGCATAGCCATTTCCAACTTTAGTTATTTTCACTTTAATCTTTTCGTCAACCTTAGTTCCAGGAACAAATATTACAAATCCTTCTATCTTAGCAACTCCCGAATCTCCTCTGTTACTAATAGCTTCTATTGTTACATCGTATTGTTCGCCTACCTTAACTGGTGAATGACGAAAACGTCTAGGTCTATTTCTATCTCCATATCCTCCACCACTTCTTCTTCCTCCACCACTATATCCTCCACCATAGGACCTATCTGAAAGATATGTTCTAACCTCAGTTGCTGGTATAAAACTAGCTATTCTCAATGTTTTCATAGATTCTATATTTTCTTAGATATTTCAACTTTAGTATTTTTAACTTAAACAAAAATGATCTTATGGCTATGTTTAGTTGATTTCAATAAAAAAGGTAATATCTTGAATAATAACAATTCTATGTTTTAGTTGTACTATAACTCCCAACGTCATCGTCTCTCTAAATTTTAAAAATATTTAGAAGAATTGATTATTATAAAAATAAAATACTATAAAATAAATAAGATACTTTCTCGAGTAATGGGAGACATGCTTCACAAGATATGTGGTATCAATATGATAAAAGATAATAGTATGAAAGTCTTTCATTTACGACCTGATAGTAAAGTAATTAATATTTTAATCGGTAAAATTAACGGTAAATTATTTGCCTGTGATAATTATTGTCCACATCGAGGTGCATCGTTATCCAAGAGTGCTATATCATATAGCAAGCAGCGTATAGTATGCTATTTGCATGATTTTGAGTATAATATTAATACAGGAAAACTTGAAAATATTCCTCCCAAATGGTTGAATCAAAGTCCAGAATGGAAAAAATCAAATGACTTAGTTATTTATAAAATAGTTGAGAAAGAAAATAATATCTATGTAGATATTCCTTAAGATTTTATTTATTTATTTTATTCTTTGTATCTCCCAGCTGACTCAATTACTTTCTTTTTTTCATCATTAAGTTCGTCTAGGGTCATTGGAATTACCAAAATGATATTATTTAAGTTGACATCTAATTTCAAGTCTACCGATCCTTCATTATAAATGTCTTTTTCTGTAAATATTGCTGCATACGTTGTATTTTTTAATAATTCATAAACATTGAGATTATTTGGGGAGAATAATAATTCAACATCTCCAACTGGTATTATAGAGCCATAATCATCAATATCCAGTTGAGTAACCCTTACCATATATTTATTATAGTCAATAATCTTTGCAAGCATATTAATATATAATATATATAATAAAAGGAAATTAATAACTTTTCTTAGACAAATAATTAATTATTTTGTTGTCTATAAGACCTTTGTACTAAAGTCTATACTTTACCAATTGATCAAGTATTTTTTCATAAAATGTATGTTTTTATTATTTAGTTATCGATTTGCTTAGAAAGTGACTCCTTAATTGAATTAGATTTGAAATTAAAAAGTTGAATATTAACCTGATATCAAAATATTTCTATTACTAAAAAAAAGTTCAAAAATATTTTTTTTTGTTTTTTCTTTGAATCCATTGCAACCATCTCCTGAGAATAAAAAAACTCCAAAAATTGTTATAAAAAGAAATACATATTCAAAAGAATAGACAGAAATACCCAGAATTGCTGTTTTAGGATAACCGTTGGGAGTCAAGTTGTTATTAGCTATATCTTGTATTACTATAGAACTAGTAATTATCATTCCAATAAATCCTATTGCTAGAATCGATTCTCCCAATATTATTATATTTCTTCTTTCTTTTCCATGGTGTAATATGAAGAAAATTATAGCAGAAAAAATTTTTTAGAAACCATCAATATAAATGCATCACTATTTATTATATAACATTGGTAGAGAGTAAAATTTTGGATTCACTGTATTTATTAATTATAAAAACGTAGTATTAAATTTGGGGATTTTTTTATTTCTTACATACACTGATATAGTAGTGATTGTACTCGTAAACAAAAAAATTAGAACATCCCTAGAATAAATTTTACTTATAAATTAATTAAAAATAAAATAAAGAATTTGTCCACATATGGATTAATTATTTAGAAAAACTCTGGTTATCTTCTTGTTGTCTATGGTGATTTTCAGGAAAAGCTTCTTCAGCAATTGTTTCAATTGATTCTCCTGTTGGTAATGGGGCATTTCTATCCACTTTATACTTTGACAATTCTGGAAAATTTTTTCCAATTATCACATTCATTCCAACTGCTATTATTTCGGATTTGGGAATATCATATCGATCATTAGAATATCCAAATACTATTATCTTGTCATTTGTTTCTTTTGCTACAAAACCTAGATCATCCTCATTTTCAGCCCTCACTCCTTTGTTAAAGAGAGATTTGGGGTATTTTCCTTCATAATATGCTAAGTCAACCTGATGTTTATCATCTTTCCAGGGATCTGTCCTACTGGTGGGGAGTGGGTCATTTCGTTTTACACTATATTTACTTTTTAACTCTGAAAACGGAAGACCGATAAGAACATTTGCACCTACTTGTTGAATCTCAGATAATGGAATATCATATCTATTTCCTTTACCACCAAATACTATTATCTTATCTGGAGTTTCTCTTACAACGTACCCTATGTCTGGATTATCTAAAGTTTTTACTCCTCGATTGAAGTACCTTCCCGATACCATAAATAATATTTATTAACGTTATATAAAAAACATTCTTGTAAGCATAGATGTAAGATTTGGCTACTAGGTTGCTCTAATGATAATGATCGGAGCAATTTTTATCTGAATAATATATCTCAATAATTCTTTACTATAGACCTGTGGCTGACGCTGAAATTTATAACCACTCGTTTTGGAAAGAATCTTTATAAACGAAACGACCTTAAGAAACAAATGAAAGTACTGACAATGAAACAAACGCTATTATACTTTTACTCTCATTTGGGGGAATTTAAATTTTTAATGTTGAACTAGAGTCAACATAGCGATAATATTTAAGAAGATCTAAATGGTAACATATTAAGATTTGTAAGTTCTTCTAATTGATGTTTCAAGCGATTAGTATAATTATTTTTGATATTTCTTATAACCAAATTGAGTTCATTTTTTGCTTTCAGTGAATAAGAGTTGTACAAGTTTTCCATTTTACTAACAAGATGTTGAGAATGATTATTCTGTTTCATCAGTAAGTTAAATAATCTATCTTCATTATTCCAATCATCAAGGTCATCATGAATTTGATAAGCTATTCCCATCAAATGTCCAAAATTTCCCATTGCTCGGGTGTCTTCTTCATTCGCATCAGCTAAAATGGCCCCAATTCGAGTAGAAGATTCAAACAGAGAAGCGGTTTTATGTTCTAATACCTTGATATAATCGTCTTCTGTAATAGTATGGTCTTTGTTCAATCTAATTTCCATTATTTCCCCTTCGCTCATACGAATAGCCGCATTTGCGATCTCTGAGGAAATACGAGGGTTATTTAATTTTGATGTTATATTTAAAATAATTCCAAGTACAAAGTCTGCCGTTAAAATACTATTATTATATCCATATTTTATATGAAACGATGGTTTTCCTCTTCTCACATTTTCTTCATCAATAATATCATCGTGTATGACTGATTCTGTATGTAAAAGTTCTATAGCAGATGCTGCAAGAAATCCTTTGTCATCGAGTTTAGAAAAACCCTGAGGAATGTTTGTGAGAATATTATTGTCATTATTTTTAGAATTAATTATTTCAGATGATAATAATAATATAAGAGGACGGATTCTCTTTCCTCCATCACACGCGTATTTAAGAGGAGAATAAAATTCAGACCAGGAATATAGATTCAATTCTCTTTCTAAAGTATCATTAATTTTTGATAAAAAATCACCAAATTGTTCCATTAATGAACTACGTGATTCTTGGTTTGTATTTTTTCCTTTTAAAATATCGCCATCCAAATATTTAATCTTCACTTTAGTTAAAAATAATCAGAATATTAATGCTACTATAATGCGGTCATCGTAATTATCTATAATATTTAATTTAAAAGCAAAGTATTTTGAGTGCTCCGGCCGGGATTTGAACCCGGGATCTGCGACTCGAAAGGCCACAATGCTTGACCGGATTGTGCAGCCATAATAAAGCTACTACACCACCGGAGCACGAGGATTTGTAATTTTAATTTCTATAAAATCTTTTCTTAACTTAAAACTCTAATAATAATTAAGAATACAAAAGGTTTTTCTAATCTTTCTATCTTGTTATATGTATGATCTACAATAGGTATGATTCGAGTAATTTAGAATTATTAATCAAACTAATTGACGATGAAATACAAAAACGAAGTTTATTAAATCATCGATTTTATATTCTATGGAAAGAGGGAAAACTTAAGTTGAACCATCTACGTAGTTATTCCAAAGAATATTTTCAATTGGTTAAATCTGTTCCTGAGTTAGTTGATAATATTCATAAGAATCTTGAAAACTATGATCCAGGAAACCAGTATGTGAAAGCAGTAAAATATATTCAGAATGAAGAACATCAACATATCGAACCATGGATACAATTTGCACACTCACTTGGTATGGAAAAACAAGAATTATTGGAATATGAAGGAAATAATGAGGTTAATCTAGCGATTAAAAAACTTAAAGAATTATGTAGTTCGTCCTTTTGCGAAGGTGCATCAGTCATGTATTCATTTGAAAAAGAACTTCCTCAAATTAGTAAAACCAAAATCGAAGGATTACAAAAATTTTATAATATTTTCACGGATGAAGGTATAATGTATTTTAAGATACATCAAATTGCAGATATCGAGCACGCTCGATTATGGAAAACAATTTTGCTTGATCACAATTTAATTAGAAATACCAACAGTATAAACGAATCTATCTTAAATGCATCGGTTAGTTCACTGAATTCTCAAAATGAAATCCTTGATTCAGTCTGCAATAATTACGTAAAAGATATTATGAATTGATTTTTACCCTTGATACCTTTAGACTTAAATTTTTATATCCTCATTATTGAATATAAATGAAATAGCTGGGCCTATAGCTTAGCCTGGTAGAGCGACCGGCTCATAACCGGTAGGTCGAGGGTTCAAACCCCTTTAGGCCCATTAATCTGTTGGGATTAAATCATTTCAGTAAAATACACCTTTTGTTGATTCACAAAGAAGGAGGAGGAGAAGTATTTAGATGCCAGTAAAACTTTCAACAACAGTAGAAAAAATAGATAAAATAGAGAATGCTCAGAATCGCTTCTTAGTCAAACAATATCACAAACTTATGGATTCAACCAGTGCATCAGAAAGACATCAGACTAATAAAATCAACAATAAAAAATTATCTTATATTATATAGGTAGCGCTGCATTGCTGCATCTGCTGCAATTATCGGATTTTTTTCTAGCTGTGAATTTAACAGTTAATTATAACAAATTATCTTGATAGCAAGGAACCTTTAATTATTAATTATTGTTGAAAAATTATTATGAATCCTACAAAAAAGAAGGATTCGAACCGAGCATTCAAATCCCACTCCAGGCGCTATTATTTTGATATCTTTCCGAAGTACAATAATTTTCCTTTAATTAATCCAGATTGAGCCAGCCAGTATATGCACAAATTCAGAAATCTATTCAACTAGGCTGACTTTTTGTTAATAGACGCAAATAAGAAAAATTATACAGGGTTTTAGAGTATCTAGAACACAGAAATTTTATCAACTTTTTTACTATTTTGATAGGTTACAACACGATAGTCAAAGTCAAATTTAACTAAATAACGTTCTATTTCATTGAAATATATAGATATAAATACACAAAAAACAAGATTTTAAACTAGAAGTATATAAACCTTTGCAATTTGCAATTTTTACTAAAAAAGTTAGTTTATTCTATCAAAGAATTCGTTGTTTATATCTACCATGACTCAGAATTTGAAAATATTTACTAAAAATACCCATTAAAGTATAAACAAAACAATTCTAGTCTATCAGACTAATTTGATAATTTGATACGTTCTACTATCTATTTCAAGATTAGAAAAATTAAAAATTTGATATAATTATTGATAATGCAAATGAAAAAGCTAGAAATTGTTTTAAGAGAATAGAATCTATGGTAAAGGAGTATTCAATGTCCTTGAATTATATCAAATTGTATAAACCCTCGAATCTAGTTGCAGGGTTCGAGTCCCACTCCCGGCGCCTTACTTCGGGGTTTGTACAATAATTTTATTAACAGCCAAAGATACGTATAACATCAACAGATCCTCAAATAGAATTAGAAAGAAGTATAGATTCTATTATAAATTTATTATTTTGACTATATTTTAACACACTCGTAAAGAACCTAACAAAGAAAAATTTGAGTTAGCAGAGAAAAGATTGGCAAGTTATAATAATACTACTAATAACAAATTCACATCATTAACAATAGACCGAATTTCTTCTCATGATAAGACCAAAAAAGAAAACAATGACGCAATATCGATTTTTGATGAAGAGAACAGTTTGAATAGTGGTGCTGAAATTTAAGATGTCCATTAATAATAACGATCTTCATATTAGTTATTCTAATAGTAACGATAAATCCATTTTAAACAATGAAGAAGAATTAGAACCAGAATATTTGTATTTTAAAAGGAAGATATACCAAAACTTGAAAAATATATTTAAAATCTAAATATACAAAGGAATTAGAAGGAGAAGAACAAGATTCGAAAATAGGATATACCTTTTACAAAAATCATGAATTAATAGATCTCTATGGATTAGAAAAAAAGGTAAAAGAGAAATTGAAAATTCCAAAAAATTCAGTAATAAAATATGAAAGTATTAAATGCTCAAAAAAATGCAGACATAAACACATCAATATTTTTATGTATATTTTGGGTTTCTGCAATTAAGAGATTAATGAAAAAATATATTGGAAAACATTTACGGCACCCTTTCTCTTTTGATATAACTATTAAGAAAGAAGAATAACAAATAAACCAAACAAAAAATTCTTATATAAAATAATAGGGTATTATAATTATTAGGTAAAATATAATACTTTTTGTGTATTAACACGGATATTATATTCACAAAAAATTACTGCTTATGTAAAAATCAAGAAAAAAATCAATCTTTAAGTATACATATTAAAAACATAAATTTATTATAATATAAAAAAATGGAAGAGGATAAAAAGTTTAAAGAATTAGAACATGTATTAGAAGAAAAGATAGAGAAAAAGTTTCAACAAATAATCTCAAAGATAGGCATTATCTTTAATTTACAGGTCGAACACCTAACTGTCTAAAGACAGTAAGTATTTTATTAGCAACAGCCCACTCTCCATCCTCCTCTGAACCAAATAAAAGACCTACAATCAAAAGTTTAGTTGAAAGAGTTTGGTTCATTACGATAACAGAGCCTGAATCACCTTTATCCGCAAACCGAGAATTTCTATCTGAGATTATCAGAATTTGATCAATAAAACGATCTCCATCAATTATTACACTGGCATCTGTAGCTGAGATAAATCCTGCTGTTTTTTTAGTAGTTCTTCCTCGTTTCCATACGAAGTCTACTGGAGGCTCTCCAGGGTCAGTAAAGATATATTCTTGACCCGGATCGTCAGCTATTTCATTTATTGAGGCATCCCTATCGTGGTAATTTCTTGCTATTGCACAATCAACTTTAGAATTTCTTCTACCTCTGATATTAGTTCCAACTCTATTTCGTTCACTAGTATCCACAGGACTAGGTTGTATAATGACGTCGCCTGGGCCACCGACATTATCTGCGAATAATACATGCCGATTACTTAACATAAATGTACTACCTTCTAGCTCATCTTTGACCACTAATCCCAAAGTGCCCACAATATGAACTTGCTCAATTTCTCCATTGGGACGACTTCTATAAACTTTTCTCGCTGGACCAATACTTATGTCACCAACCAATGGATCATAATAATCTCTATCAGGATTTGCCTCAGTAATGGGTATTTCGAGAATTTGATGTCTAAAAACTCCCTTTATTATATCAGTTTTTATGCCATCAATCTCTTTAGGAATTTTTTCTTTTTCATTTAATTGTTCTTCTGGTATTTTTTTTTCTACGAATATAAGAATAGCTTATTCTTTTTTTATTTTCCTTAAAAATATATTCTATTGTTCGTAAAATGACTGCCGCTACTAAACTACCAAAAATATTTGTAATTATATCAAACACTTTGTTAGAACTATAAAAGATTTTAACCTCAGTTGTGTTTCTGAATGTTATTTAATGATAACTTGTTTGTAAAGCCACTTGATTTCGAGTCAAGTTTTGATAATTTTGCGTTATTTCATCTCTCTTTACTTCTATAGAACCTTCATAACAAAAAGTAGAAATAATCATATTATATCTATTCTGAGTCATAATAATGGCAAAACATGTTGAAATGGATGAGAGAGTTAAATTTAAAGATCAGATCGAAGAAAAAATAGATGGT
>JAATVK010000072.1 GCA_014523485.1 Nitrososphaerales archaeon TH5894 | reverse complement strand
TGTGTTACTAGAATCTAAATTATATATCAGTAAAAATAAATTTCGTTTGTTAATACTGCCTCTGTAGCTCAGCTCGGTAGAGCGAAGGTTTCGTAAACCTTAGGTCGTGGGTTCAAATCCCACCTGAGGCTTTGAATGCTCGATATGAATCCTCGTTTTAATCGTACTATTATAAGACTGAAATTTGGTTTCTGATGCAGCTAAAGTGAATTGTATCAAGTTTTAATCGTACTATTATAGAATTGAAATAATTGCTATAATACATTTTTATGTAAACTATTAATCACAATTGAAATTAAGATACTTAAAAAGTAGTAAAAGTTACATCTATGGATTAAGTTTCTAATATATTATAAGATTTGAAAGAAATAGTTTAGTGCATCAAAACTAACAAGCAATATCTTGTTTAAATATATCATATATCTCATTAGAGAATTTATGCACCTGTGATTGTTATTTTTCCATGAATCCATGCATTTTTAATATCATTTAGTTCATAAGGTTTATGTTTCCTTCGTTCAATAACATATCCAGTTTTAGAATGATAAAAAATAACCATATCATCAGGATAAAAAGATAGTATTGCATGATTATCATAATCTGATGCCATATGTCTTAAATGTATATTTTCCCAATTGAATAACTCTTCAAGGCTTCCATTAAAATGATAACAACTTCCACACGGACATTCTATATCACGCCAGTTTCCAGAAATATTTTGTAACCAAGTATTATTTTCGTTATTAATTTTAATATTTTTAATATTGTTCATATATATATACTCTCTATTATTAACTAAATCTTATCATAAATTTAAATATTTCAATGCTTATGTCTTTTTATAAACAATTTTAACATATGAATATAAATTATAATCTCATGTCTTTCGTTTTATTATAATATTTGATGAATCTATTCCCTTCCAGACAATTTCATATCCTAAATATTTAAGAATATCTATAGTGTATTGGATAGGAATATTGTTATTTTCGAAAATCTGTTGTATTTTTATTAAATTATCAATATTACCAATTGTATCTTTTATTTCATTTAATTTTCTCTCAGAAATTAATAAAGAATTTTGTATTATATACTTTTTAATCTGATTATTTGTAGGTAGGGTAGAAATAATATTAGTTAGAGAATTAATGGGAACACCATAAGTTTTAGATATTTCTTCCAAATCAATTATTTCTTGGTTCTTATTTAAGAGATCTATGATATATTCAGTCATTGTAGATCTGTAAGTTTCAAGATTTTGATTCATTATTTTACTATCTATAGATTTCAGATAGAAAAGGATCTTTTTCATGGGAATTGAATCTTTTTTATATATTATGATTTTATTGTAATCTAAAATAGAATCTGATAAAAGTTTTTTCATTTCACCACTTTCTGAAACCAAATTATTTTCATTTATTGCTATTAAGAGATCATTTTTATTCTCGCGAATTCTCAAAATTTCGTAAATTTTTTTAAATTTTCTCTCTAAATATTGTACGGTCCAAAATCCTATTATTTCAAAATATATTTTTTTGCCATATCTTTCAAAAAGGAAATCAGCTATGAAGGCTCTTCCACCTGGCAATATTAGAGGATCAGGTTCTCTTACAAGTGTCCAGCCAGTATGAAATTTTTCAAATTGCATAGCAAATTTTGTTTCAACAAAACTATCAAAATTAGGATTATTAATGCTATTAGAGTCTTCAAATGGGTAATCATTATAAAATCGGTCGTTAATAGAATTAAAGAAATGTACTTCGCTATCTGAGGAAAGATCAAAATCGTAAAGCTTTCTTCCTGAAAGACTATTTTTAATTATTGATGCTTTAATACTCCATTTAGAAGCTGAAATAATTTTAGGAATTACTTTTGCTATTAAAATACCATATTTATTAGTTAACTTAAATATACTCAAAGGTCCATCTATTGAACAAATGATACTATCGTTGAAATATGATTTAAAATCATCTCCATCTACAATATTTTGTTCAATTTGTTTGGATTGTGTTTCTTTAGGAAACTTGTTATCTGAATTCTGTTGAGTTTTCTGAAGGTTATACATTAGCCCAAATCTTTTAATCGTTCTTAATACTTGTTTCCAATTTGTTCCTCCTTTTAGAGTGAATTCAAAGTTAACAGAATTAAATAATAATGTCTGTAAAATTGATAAATTATATATTCTTAGTAAATGTATCGGTTCAATTGAACTAAAGCTTTCGAGAATTAGATAATCTTCTTGATCCAGCCACATCAATTTTTCCAAATAATTAGTTTCTATACCTATTTTTGAAGCAACATGCTGAAAAATGTTATCTCGTTTAGTATGATCTATAGGCAATCCTCTCCTTGAAGATTCCTCGAATAAAACTTTACGTAATGAAAATGAAGATAGCATTTGAGTTGAAAAAAATTGGTTCTTATAATCTGAGGAAAAGAATTGATTAACTTTGAAAACACACCGTCTTTCTAATAGTACAATGAGACCTCTAATTAGTTTAAAATCACTGTAATTATTTTCATACAAAAATAATCTTTTTTGTAAATCTCCTTTTGTCTCTTTATTGTTATATGAGAATTCAAATTCCATTATTAGTTTTTGGGCAATTGAAAGATTATCAGCAGAGGCTAAACAAAATAAAGGAGTAATTCTTTGACCTTTATTAGTTATTTTTGTCCTTAATAATTCAAGAGGTAACATATTTACAGGAATAGATAATAAACGACTAAATTCTCCTAGCCAGCTATCCTAATCTATAAAAAGCTATAAACATTATATCTGTAGTTATAATATATTGTCTCCCAAAGTTATCCATTTTTTCACGGGTTAGATTTCTTATATCTATCCATAAAAGTCTATTATTTACAATCGATTCATGGTGATATATTCTAGATTTTATATCAGACTCCAAAATTGACTATCTAGTAAAGAATAGTTAAACGAAAATATAGTTGTTTCAAATCTAATGGAAATAATAATAGAGCATATTTAATAACTATTTTAAGTACAAGTTAGACTATACTGATATTTGATGAAGAAATTTTAATGAATTTAATAAAAATAATTAAAAATAGAAATTTATATAATACAAGAATAATTTACAAATAGATTATTTATAGAAATTAATTTTATAAATACCTATAAAAATATGATATGTATATTAATATTTGTATTGTATGATATTATATTATATAAACAATTAGTGTTATAAAAAATAGTAAATGAATAAGTTGTTATATTAAAAACAATTAAATAAATAATAATAAATGATAATATAGTTTGGTATAGACGTATTCAATTTTAATATTATCTGTTTTGAAGGAACTATCCTACATATTAGTATTAATATCTGTATTTTATCATTATTAGAAATGGACATTAATTAATTTAAGAGACTTTTTTTGTACAGAACTTTTACACTATATACTAAGTTATAGTAAAATCTTTTATAATCATAGGATAATTTTGAAGCGATAATCTAATAAATTATTATTTATTCATTAAAGGAATTAAACTGGTTGAGAAGTATTAATTGCTGAAAGAATTAAATCTGATAATAATTTTTACCATTATTTTTAATACAATTAAATCTCGTCTGGTTAGAATTTTGCTTTATGTATACAATATAGTTGTTTGAATTTGATAAAAGATATTTTAAATCAATACTGTTTAAATGATTTCTAACTTTTAGTAAAAGTGTTTCCTTAACATATTGGTGTTAAATTTATTTACCATTCATGGATTTTTTTGCAATTCTAATAGCTTATTTAATTTATCTCTTAGGTTTTTTGCAGCGGTAGTATAATTCTAAAATGATATTAAATCCTTTATTTGTGTTAATATATAAGGATCAATTTTTATTATTAAATATATGAAAGTAATTTTAAATTAATTACTCATAATACACTTATTATCCAATTAGAATTTGAGATGTAATTAGTAAATATATTGATAAACTATCAGCAATTCTAATAAGAACAAAGATTGATCTATTACAAAAATAACTAACTAATTCATTGAATGGATAACATTTAATACTAATTAATGATAAAGGACTTTCGAATTACCCTTAATGAGGGAAGAAATAAACCATAAAATTACCGTAGCCACACTAAATGGTAAATCGTATTATAAAATTATTAATACCCTAAAATTACTTCAGTTAAATTATGAGGAGTTATCACCATTAGAAGCTTTAAACTCTTATTCAAGAATAATAATCACATCCAAAGAAGAATCGCCTATATTCAAGAAAAAAAATATAATAGTGGATTCAGAATTAAATGAGAATCCTGTAATAATAAAGGCAAAAATATTAAGGAAATTAATAAAATCTCATACTTATGATCAATTAACAATTGGTATTGATCCAGGAAATAGAATAGGGATATCAATTTTCTATTTATATGATGAAATAGAAAGTGTAGTATTATCTACAATCGAATCAACTTTGAATTTTATTATCAAAATACTCTCAGAGATAAATGCAAAGAAAAAGATTGTAAGAATAGGAGACGGTAACATCAATATGGCTAGAACTATTGCATTTTTAATAAAATCCAAT
>JAATVK010000071.1 GCA_014523485.1 Nitrososphaerales archaeon TH5894 | reverse complement strand
GCCCCATATTCCTAACTGTCCAGGAGGATCAACAGGGCCCCAAACACTAATCCCTTTAAATTTGCCAACTTTTTGTCGCTTAGATTTAAAAGAGGTATCAATAGGGCCCTCAACTTTGGAATAATCGGTTCCGCTTCCTGTTAGAGAGAGAGTTGTTTCACCGGTAACAGGCTTACTAGTAGGAGGTGTCATATCTGAGGGTACATTGGAGCCACCATGTGTAACTTGAACGGTAGATTGTATCATAGGAGCAGACTTAGCCGCAATTTCTTGTATAGATAGAGCAGCGATCAATTTCTGTCGTTTAATAATACAAAGCTGTGAATGTATTTCTTTCATGCTTTCTAAAGTTAATTCATTGGAATGAGTTAAAAGAGAGCCACATTCTTTGCAGATAAATTCACGGGCCATAATCTATTTTAGAGCATGCCATTAATCAATATTTGGCTGAAGATATGCTACACTATTTTAAGCAAAATAAATATTCTTATCTTATATATCTAGACAAATTAAATTTACATGTGCTAGGATTAGGAGCTTCATATTGGAAACAAGTTATCTCAACCTTACGGGATATTATACCAGTATATGATAAAGTTAATAGAGTAATATCGCTTGGAAAAGATGACTTATATCGTTATGAAGGGATAAGCGGAAATGTAAAATCAGGAGACCTTGTTTTGGACGCAGGCTCTGGTTTTGGTAATATGTCTCTGACAACATTTAAAATCACTGTAGATAAGGTAAGGATAGTTATGTACGATCCGATATATGAAATGTTACAAAGTTCTAGACAACGATTAGTTGTGGAACTCAAATCATCTGGTATTTTTGAATATATGCCTTTTAAAGATAATACATTCGATGTTGTAATGTGTGGTTATTCTTTAAGAGACGCAATTAATTTAGAAAGTGCTATTTCAGAAATTCATCGAATATTAAAAAAAAATGGGAGATTTCTAATAGTCGATTTAGGAAAACCAGATAATAAGATAATACGATTAGGAGTTTCTATATATTTAAAATATATTATTAAAATTTTTGCATATCTAATAGCAAGACAAACAGGACTTAAATTTCAGACACTATATGGAACTTTTGTCAAGTGGCCAGAAAATCACACATTAAATTCATTGTTAAAAAAGCAATTTTCACAAGTTTATTTTAGTACCAAATTAATGGGTGGATCTATTATTGTATCGTCAATAAAATAAATTTGATATGAATTTGTTAAGCTTTATAATTTATAAGACATATTATCATATATAATAGAATAAATTACTTAATTTTTAATAGGGATCTTGTCACAATTATAATACCGATAATTGGAAATAAAGATATAAACAGATAAGGGAAGATTGATACGAATATAGAAGGCTCAAAGACTCCCATTACTACATCAACTCATTATCACGTTACATTTTTGTTTCTTTGAAATATGAGTAGGCTTCTTTTAGATATCCATCTAATTGATATTGCCAATTGGTAAAGCCTTCTGGATTTTGAGGATAGTTGTTATAGTGTTCTACTAACTTTTTATTCATTTGAGATGTATATTTTAAATCTCCTGCCAGATTTTTATTTAAAGCACCTCTTATTAACATTCCTAGCTTATCTACTGTACTAAAATCAGGATGTTCACCTTGACTGATTTTTTCAATATCAAATTTTGAAAGAAAATTTTTCATTCCATAATCTATTTGCTCATTTGATAAACTTTGTAACATTCTTCTGAAAACTTCTAATCCAGCAGTTTTATATCCGTATTCTTTAATAAAATCAGTATTGTATTTCCAAAGACCGCTCTCTGATACATCTGACGCTTGAATTGATTCTACAGCATTTTTTCCAGCGATAGTTGCAGCAATTATGGCTGGTCCAATTCCGCCTGCATCTAAAGGTTTTGGCATCCATGCTGAGTCTCCTACTAACATATAACCGTTCCCCACCATACAATCGTTTTGTCTTCTTACCGAAACTTGCCATGTTCCCCAAGTATTATTTTGATCCTCTTCGGTATTAGGAATTTCTGGTTCAGAAATGACTGGATTTAATTTAACATATTCATCGATGAGATTTTTTAAATTCTTAGTAGTACCATGAGTTTGATTATACAAATTAAAAGCTAATTGTTGTACTCCTAATCCTATGTTGACCTTATCATCCCCTTTAGGAAAAACCCATGCATAACCTCCTGGGGCTAATTTTTGATCTAAATGAATTATACAATAGTCTGGATCAAAGTAGGTTTTATCTTCACCATTTACCTTGAAATTATATATGTAACGACCAGTTGATTCTAAATCATTTCTATCGATCTTTTTTTCAATATATGATTTGATTGGTAAATTTGTCCGAAGAACAGATGTTACGCCTGTACAATCAATCGTTAATTTCGAAGTTTTTTTTATTACTTTTTTCGTTTTAAGTTCTTCTCCTTCGACTCCAATGACAAAACTATCATCTCGTAACAATGATCGTAGAGCAACATTTTCCATTACTTCAACTCCTAATTTTCTCGCATCTTGTAACTGTTTCTGAGGTAAGAGCCTTCGATTGAGTAGATAGCCATCCCCATCAAATGAAATTCCAGTTTTATGATCAGGTGAATAGGCAATTACTCCTTTAACAGCATGTTCGATTTCTGGCCAACCCCAAGATATACCTATTTTACTTGTCATATAATCAACGCTGTTCTTTCCTACTGCGTCTCCACAAATCCAACCATTCAAGGTCTTTTTGCCTAGATCTAAAAAAGAATTTCTATCAATTACAAGGATTTTCAAAGATTGTTTTGAATAATGAGCAGCGGATGTAGCAACAATCATACCGGCTAATCCTCCTCCTGCTATAATAATGTCATAATCTGGTACATTGTATGCCATAAATTATTTGTTTTGCAAAAGTACAATATTTATAGTTAAGTCAATTTTAATGAAAAATTTCGAGTAATGAAAAATTAAAAATGATTTGAATCCGTTATATTTTGCTCTCTTTGATAAAATCAAAAAAATTTAAGATACAGTGAACATCACTCGAAAAGCTACATTTTGAAACTGTTGTAAATGTTAATCCAATTTGAATGTTAAATGCAAATGTGATTACAACAGAGTTAGATTTTTTAAAACTATAATTTAGAACAGAATATAATCATAGGTAATCCACATAATATTTATAGCGTTTTTCTACTTCTTTATTTTCACCATTTTGAACTTTTTCTATTTCTTTGTTTAATAAATTACATGCATATTTTTTAAATTTTTCACTTTCTTTACCTTGTGGAAAAGTAGAGAGGGTATATTCAAAGTGTTTCATAAATTCAATAACTTTGTTTCTAAATTCACCAATACTTGGATTAGAAATATTGTTAACTTTGAACCATGATGTCGCACAAGCAGTTGAATAAATTTTCGCTAAATCTTCAACCAATCTTTCTATCTCAAAAAAGTCAGACATATGATTGATTTAGTAAATAGGTTATATCAAATTATAAGGTGTATTATTTTAAAGTTGGTCTAATTGTGATAATAATTTTAGAACTACAAAGAATTTCTTTACATCGATTTCTGATAGTTACTTCTGTTACCCCAGCAAGTCCGGAAACATCGATTTGTAAAATATTCATTCCAAGAAGAACTGATGATAGATAAATATAAGCTGCAGCAATACCATTGGGAGATTTTCCATCGACAAGTAAGTTTTTTGCTGTTTTATGTGCTAAATCTATGGCTAGTCTTTCTATTCTTGTGTCCAGTTTCGCAAGATTAATTAATTTGGCTATATAGTGATCTATTGAAAGAGAATGAGAAATAACATTAAACATACTCTTTGGTTTATTTATAGAAGTTTTATCATTTGTTTTGATTAACTGATAATTGGACAAGAAAAAAGAAGTATTAGATTTATCATTATTTTGTGACTGATTATTTTTATTGTCCTGTTCCCCAAAATTACCATTGTATATGCCTAATTCCATAGACATTATCCTATAGTATTTTGAAGCTAGTTTTAAGGTAGACTTGTCGTTAGAAGAGATACCCGTGGCCTCAACAATTTCGTCTAAAGATCTAACAATTGAACATCTTTTACAAGCTAGATATATTGTAGCGGCTGATATACAAGAAACGGATTTTCCTTTTGCATCTTTATTTTTTTCATAGTTTCGATAAATCATTGCCGCAGTTTCGATTAATATTTTGGGTAAACTGAGATTAGAGCAGGTTTCTGAAATTTTTGATAGAACGTTAGACAGTCGTCTATCTTTTGAGGAAGAAACACGTATTCTAGAATGCCATTTTCTTAAACTAGTTAAATGTTCTGCCATTTGAGAATTGATTGCTTTTCCTCCATAATCTTTTAACCCGCTTCCTATTTCTGTTCTTAAACCATAATCGTGTTGAGAAAAACTCAATGCCCCACTTGCTCTTGCAATACGACTCTTTTCTTCAAAATCTTTAGATATGGATTCAGGACCATAATCGTTAACCTCATCTAAGACAACGTATCCACAATTTTGACAGAGAAATTCTCCTTTGCTAAAATCATGAATTAGACCAGAATTACATTCTGGACAATTGCTACAATATTCTAAATAAATCATTAATTTTTTCGCCTCAGTCTCTGGCCACGGATTTTCTTAAATCCTTTTGTAAACCTTTTATTTGGATTTTTAGAAATAAACCTAAAGACTGTTTCACCTGCTCTGCCTTCAAAATTCTCATCTAATAATATTACCGAAGCATATGGCGAATTCACAGGACCGATAAGTTCATTTACATTTCCAATTTTTTTTCCATGCGAGTCTAGAATTGTATCACCAGTATTAATTTTTGTCATCTCAAAAAGTTTTAAGATAAGGCGACCACTTTTCGCCTTATGAATAATTTCACCTACCTCTGTCAAGAATTATACTATAAATTCCTTGTTTTCATATCCTTCGGTCAACATATATTAATAAAATTGATAAAAGAAATTAAAAAAATACTATTATTAAATGGTTTGATTATTGTGCTCTTTTATTCTTTATTCTGCGAGTTAATATTCTTGATGATAGGGAAGAAAGTATTTCGGATTTTTGTCTCCTAAAGGTTTTGGAGATCATGATATATCCAGATCGAACATATGCTCTACGAGGAAAACGGGCATGATCATTTGAATGATCCAAAGTTACGTCTAATCCTTCATCTTTTGCTGCCTCAAATAATTCAGAAAATGTTGGATCGAATACGGCACTATCTCTCTTAACCCTTCTTCCCTTTTTCTTTGAAAGGTTTTTATTAATATAATCTAGCCAAATTATAATATGATCATAATCTTTCAATAATTTTAATGGTATATCTTCATTATTTTAATTTTCTGTAGTAAACTAATAGACACTAAAATTTTCAAAGAAAATACAATAGAGAATTACCGCTATCTTTTAAGTAGATTCCTTGGTGAATATAGCATTTATATTTCCACTTTGACCTGGTCTTGAAATTATTTTAGCAATACCTAATTCTGTTTCGACAAAAGCACCTTTACTTAGAACTCCACGCCTTTCATAATCTTTGTTAGCAGGATTCTTAATTACTCTAATGATTTTTGTTTTAATGGTTTTTTTATTTTCCTTATCATTTATATTAAGAAATTCACTATATTTTATGGCAAATTTAAGATTACCACCTCTAACTCGCCTTGGAACGATGCTATCTTTACCTACTATTGGTTCATTGGGGTACCTATCGATTTCAGATTTTCGCCGCATCCTCGATGGCTTAAGCCGACCACCAGTAAATTTATTACCAGCTAGGTTTTCAATGGATTTTCGCATTCTTAGAAGTGAGAAAATCTCTAATTAAGACTTTTCTAAGGCTTTAAGGATATACTATTCTTTATTATATTCAAATCAGATATTCCAAAATAATCTTGGAATTTTTTAGTTGTTTTATAAACTTTTAACCTTCCTACTGATTCATGTTCGATAAATCCTAACTGTTCCAAATATTTAACATGTGAATATGCTTGAGTTCCCCTTATGTGTACCAATCTCTTAGAAGTAATTGGTTGTTCATATACTACATAAGACAAAGTTTTCAATGCAGATGATTGAAGTATAGGTTGTTTAGCAAATTTTCTTATAAGAGAACCATATTCTGACTTGAGCTGAAGAACATAATTTCCATCTTCCAACTCTTTTAGCTCTAATGCATAGAAAACTTCGTTAATTTTTTTTGTTAAACCCAAAAGTATTTTTTTTATTTTTTCTCTTGAATTCAATCCAGTTGCTTTCACTAATTCTTCAATCGACAGAGGTCTCCCAGAAGAATATAGTGCCGCCTCCACTCTTGCTACAATTTCTTTTTCTGGAAGACTCTCTTTCAAAATCAAGATACTTTTATAAATAAAATTTATTAATATTAAATTATACTCTTAATCTTCTTATTTCTATATCGAAGGATTTATCCAACTCTACTAAGTCTATCTTTCCTTTCATCGCAAGATGTAGTAAAGCTATAAAAATTCTGGCTACTTCTAACCTATCACAATTCTCAATCAATTTACTAAATAGAATACTATCGGTTAATCTTAATGAATGCATTATAAATTCTTCTTTTTCTTCCAAAATTTTTTCAAATTTAATTAAATAATGATCAAGATCAAAAATCTCTACTGGTTCTAATTCTACAAGGTTTCTATTTTTCATGCTGGGATTATTTAAGGAAGAAATAATATTTTCTAGTACAGTAAGCAAATCTTCCAAAGATACTGGATAAGTTGATGATAATCTGAAAGGAAAATCTATCAATTTAAGATGAGGTATTTCCTTTTCATTTGAACCATCATAAATTTTTTTTTCCATTGAAAGTTTCTCTAGCTGAAAAATGCTTTCTACCTTCAATCGATAGATAAGGGTAGAAGACCAGGCAGCGATTCCACAAATTCGAAGATCTTTTTTTCCACTAGAATTGATAATGTTAAGTAGTAACTCTAATAATCTTGAAATATTTATTTCCCATACATTACGTTTACCTAATAAAGACGTGTTAAAAAGTAAATTTAGTGGAGGTAGTGCGAGGGATGATTTACTATTTCTTTCTTCAATCATTTTTAAGGGTTCAATATTAACGTAAAAAACTATAAAAACATATTGTAAATATGTATTATGTTTTCAACCATTCTAATGGAATATCTTGGTAAATTCCATTGGGTAATGTTCTTCTAATAGATATAGGTAACGCTTTTTTTTCTAGTTCTTCAATAGCTAGTGAAATAGAGCTTCTTCCAATCACATTCCCGTTAATCATAAGAGGTGCTCCGTATGAGATCTGTAAAGAACGAGCGCCTGTTATCCTTGCTTTTTCAAATCTTGTTAACCTTTTTGGGCCAATCAAAATTTCTTTGCCTTGGCTATTGATTTCTCGTAAAGTATACTCAAATTCGTCATATTCGACAAATTCTTCTTTACGTAAAGATACTGGTACTTGAGGTGTAGTTTCTTCTTGTCGTGCCAATACCTTTTTGTTTTTTATACGAGATTTTGGTGTTTTTGTTTCTGATTTTGAACGTGATTCTTTTTTCTTTTGTTTAGACAATTTTTTAATTGTAGTTTTTGTTTCAATTTCTTCTTTAGATTCCTCTAGGGTTTTATCAATATCTTTATTATTTAATTCCTCAACCAAGAATACTGCAAAAGCTTATTTAAATATAATTAAACGTTACGAATTTAAGGTAATTGCTCATCAACCTTTATTAAGTGGATATAATGTCAAACGAAAATCATTTTTACTCAGTATCTAGAATAGCTATAAAAGTATTACTAGATAAGAAGCAAGTCCTAAGGGGGCAACTTATACGTCATTTAGCTCCCCTTACTATATCCCAATTGCTAAGAGCTTTTCCTCTTCATGGAGCAGTTCATTATAATTTGGATGTTTTCTGTTATATCCAGACACAATTAGATATAGGTCAAGAAAAACCTAAAAAAAAGTTTTCAAAGGGAGATATTACCTTAATGACATCAAGTGGGTCAATGTGTTTTTTCCTAAAAGATGCCTCTGTTTCCTATTCTATGAACCTAATTGGAAAAATAACTTCAACAATTGAAGTCCTAACTAATTTAAGACCTAGAGATTCACTAACTATACAAACAGAGATTGAGGAAACTTCTTAGACCAGAACATGCAAAGTTTTGTTAAGTAGTATTTAAAGAATAAACTTTATGTCCACTATATCCTCCAATGAATTTGACAATTCCTTTTGATTCTAAATTTCTGATATAATTATTTGCGATTGATATTTTTACACCTAATACTTTTGATATAGATTGCACAGTAATTGCCTTCATTCCTTTTAGTATAGTTGTATCATTGATATCTTCTATTAATACAGAAGATTTATGTTTTTGACTTTT
>JAATVK010000070.1 GCA_014523485.1 Nitrososphaerales archaeon TH5894 | reverse complement strand
TTAAAAGAAGAGGACATAATATTAGTGATGCAGCAAGCTAATGTATCAAAAGAAAAAGCTATTCAAGCCTTGACTGATTCTAAAGGTGACATAGCACAAGCTATCTTAACTCTAACTACATGATTATAAATAATTATATTTTATTTTATTCATCAATATATTATAGAATTATTTGAATTTGTACTATTATATAACATTTTATAGGTATTATTTTTATATCACTGGTTTGCTATATTCTTGATAAGCAAGTAATGCTGCAACCGTTTTACAATCTATAATTTCACCATTGATGCATTTTTTTAATGCAGTTTTTAGACTTAGTTTTTTTAATTTTATATTTTCATCATCATCCTTACCTTGTTTATAGTTCATTTTTTTTAAATTCGTTACTAAAAAAATGTACATTAGTTCTGTATCGTAGCTTGGTGCTAAATACCATTTAGTCAAAAAAGATAATGTTCCTGCGTAACCAGTCTCTTCATATAATTCTCTTCTAGCAGCCTGCTCTTTAGTTTCTCCATCTTCTATTTTTCCAGCAGGTATTTCTAATAGAGTTCTTTTTGCTGGATGTCGATACTGAGTGATTAGAAGAATATTTGAATAATCGATTATAGGAACGAGTCCTACTGATGGAGAATGTTCAACAATCTCCTTCTGAATTTTTTTGTCTTGTAAAATAAATTCATCTTTTCTAATTGATATCTTTCCTGTATAGACTCTCTTACTATGTAATAATTTAACTTTATTCATTTGATTCAACTATAAATTGAGAATATTTTTTCTTCAAAGTAAAATATACTTTCCTATACTATCAGGGTTTTATATTAAACTATATTCAATAAATAAAATATAAAGTTAATTTTATATGATATTTGTTTAATTCTAATATTAGATGAACTATATTGACGGTGATGGCAATATTCTTATTCCTAAATCCGTCAGGCCTATAATTGATTATACTGAAACGAATTTAGGAAGTAAAAAAGGAGCGAAAAAACAATATAGATATGAGAATTTACATATCAGAGAATATGAGGATTATTATAGCGTACATCTGGATAAAGTCGATCCAAGAATTGATCCCCTTGGACATCTCTTAAAAGATGCTCCGGAATACCTTACATGCTGGATGATCGCTAGTACTATTGGTCTAAAAGTAGGTACAACATTTTATAAAAAACGAAAAGAAAAAGATAATGGTAATCAATTAAAAGCATTGCCATTAGGAATTATTACGGGTATTTTAGCTGGAACTACAACATATATGACTACATATCATTTGCATAATTTTATTAGAAAAGCAAAATTAAGAAAATAAAAAATTTTGATTATTGTTTAAATATATATTTCTGAAATGACAAACAAGAATTCCTCAAAAATCAAATTAATAAAAATCATAATTAAGTTACTACCAATAATAATCAATTTTAAGAGAGACAGAAAAGAATGGGTAAAACGTGAAGGAAAAAATGTCGATGAAAACAAATATAGAAAACATGCACTACAAGCCTTAAAAATTTTTATTCAATTGGGACCATCGTATATAAAATTAGGTCAATGGCTATCTTCTCGTTCTGATATATTACCACAACCCTATTTAGAAGTATTTGCTACTTTACAAGATGATGTTCCAGTAGCATCTTTTGAAAAAGTAAAAAAAATAATCGAGGAGGAGTTAGGAAATTTGGAAGAAAAGTTTGATTATTTTGATAAAGAGGCTTTTTCTGGCGCTAGTTTAGGACAAGTATATCATGCAAGATATAATGGAAGAGAGGTAGTAGTAAAGATTTCAAGACCAGGAATTGAAAGAATTGTAGAAGAAGATATTTCAATAATAAAAAAATTGATCCCGTTATCTACTAGATTTATAGATCCAAATTTAAGATTTTCAGTTGAAGGAATGTTTTCTCAATTTACTGAAACTATTTATGAAGAAATGGATTACATAAAAGAAGCAGAGAATCTATTAGCAATCAAGAAAAACCTAGTTAAAGAGAAAAAAATTATAATCCCTAATGTAATACTTGATAGAACTTCTAAACATATTATAACTATGGAATATGAACCCGGAATAAAGATAACAGATGTAGAAACATTAGATAAAAAAGGTATTGATAGACAAAAATTAGTAATATTAATACATCATATATTTTTCAAGATGCTATTACGTAATAATATTTTTCATTCTGATCCTCATCCTGGAAATATAGCTGTCAAAGATGATGGTTCAATAATTCTCTACGATTTTGGAATGGTTGGAAGACTTGATAATGAAACTAGATTACTGT
>JAATVK010000069.1 GCA_014523485.1 Nitrososphaerales archaeon TH5894 | reverse complement strand
CTACTAATGAATTTGATCATTAATGTATGAATATTGATGATATATTAAAAAGGAATATGTCAACTAATAATAATTAAACTGAGAAAGTTAAATCGAATATAAAATATAAATATTTAGTTGAAATTGTTCGGACATTTATTTTAGTTTATGTCATTGCTTCTGCTGCTGCTGTACCAGTAGTAGACGCATGTTCTTCTGTACTTTTAGAATGTTCTCCTTCATGCTCTCCTTTCGTTACTTCATTGATAGTTATCACAACTGTTGAACTTGGTGGAAATTCTATATCTTCTTCTCCAGTATTAGATATAGCAATATCTGTAATTGTTGTTACATTTCCACCTGGAATTAAATCAACATGATATAGACATTGCTCGCCAGGAGTTGATAAAGCAGGTATATTTTCAAGAGTTGCTGCTGTCATGTTGGGAGTTGAACCAATTAAAACTGTAATTGGAGAAGTACTATCATCTCCACAGGGAACTTTTAAAGCAATATGTCCATTCGTTATATGAGATGGGGTAGAGTCATAAAGATGTATAGAATCTGTTGCTGGAATACTCATGCCTTGTAATAATACTGTAACTGAATCTTTTACTGTTGTACTTGCTTTACTATGTTCTTTTTCTTCTGTGTGGGCATCCTCTTCTTCTCCTAGTTTAAAGTTATATAACTCCTGCAATGCTGGATATACAGTTCCATTGATAATGTTAGTTATTTCACTAGAGGGTTTTTTTAATTCTATAGATGTTTTAAGTTGCTTTATTCCTTCCTGTAATTTGTCAATCGTTTGAGAATTATTATTGACTATTATTTTACTCTTTAATTTTGATTCATACAAATCTATTGCAACATTCAATAGATCTCTTGCAGTATTATAAGAGACGATGTCTTCGATTTGAGATCTAGATTTATTATTATTATCCTTAAGTAAGGACATATTTTGAATTCCTTGTTCTACTAGAGTATTATTATAATTCATATCTACTGCATTGACTAATTCAACAAAATGCAGAGCATGTACTGTGGAGTTATCTAAAACATCTGTAGGAATCCTTACAGATATAGATTCATCCAAAATGGCATCAAGATTCTGTACATTATTATCAATTTGAGATTGAGAAAAATTATTTTGATCTGATGATGACGTAAAATAATTGATTATTGTAGATATTTCATTGGCAATTCTCTCATTTTTCTCTGCTATTTCTTCATTTGTATGATTACTATAAAGTTCTTTTAGTTTATCAACGTGCTGTTTTGCTATGTCTATATTTCCTGACGAGATAGATTGTTGAATTAAACTTGCTTGAATTTTCATATTATCTATTAAAGCCAAAAAGGCAGCACTTTCATTGTTTGTAAAAGTATGTGCAAGAGAATTACCTACTATAGTTGACATTGTGAGAGTAATTATTAAAAATGTAGTCAGTAATGATTTAAGTAACACATCTTCTTATTACGTACTAACATCTATTTCAGGATTATGGTACATCTATAGAATTAATAGCAATTTTATTTACACAATACTACTAGTCCTCATTTTTATTTATTTATATGAAAATTAGACTTAAACTAGGAAGATATTTTAATATATTTGTACAAATTTCATACTAATAAATTATATATTCCGAAAAGTGAAAGGATGAAATCCTTCAAACATATTGATCATATATATGAAATAATACAACCCTAAATTTTGATACTTTCTTGTTTCGCTTAATCAAGTTAATAATTTTAAGCAAATGAAATTACATGAAAAGTTATCTGAAATATCTCAAAAGATTTACTTAACTTTTTGAATGTATAGTTAATCTTTTAAATCGTTGGATGACTATTAAAATAAGATCCAATTACATGTCATGCTCGAAACCCTCCGTTTTGGTATTTAAGAATATTATATAATAGAAAATGACTTGCTAAAATGAAAATTTAAGTTCTTATATAAAGTATATTATATCTTTATACTTTTGAAAAAAATTTAATTTTAATAAAAAAAATTATATTTAATCCATTATTTATTAATAATTATTGTGTATAATATTAATGGATTACAATTTCAAATATTAACAAGTATATCTTTATCAAGTTTTGTCTGTTCCTTATTATTGATTTTAATGATTTTGACTATACCTTTATTAAACAATGCTATAGCCTCTAAAGATATTTTTGGAGTTGAAAAGATATACCCCACTAAAAAGGGTGGAGAAGAATGGTATATTGATATGATTAACCCTTTATCAGATAATAGATTTGATCCTTATAATTTACTTGCTATGGAAGACAGAAATTCTCAAGATCCACTACTATTCAAGATTATACGAAATAAAGACAATTCTTGGAAAATGGTTCCTCTTACAGATTATACTCGTATAAGAATGAATATATTAACAGATGATGGTTATGATCAAAACAAAATAGAAACATTTGATCATAGCAAGTTAGCAGAAAAAGGATACATGCAATCACAACGAGATTGGAAAAATATAGAAATGACAGGATATATAAAACTAAATAAATTCGATATTGATAAAGAAAACGGAGAGTTTCAATGGTATAATAGAGGAGGACTACATGATAATATTGAATGTGAAGGAGTAGGCTACAAAGGGAATTTATTTTTTGATGGTAAAACTCGATTTGCCAAAGAGCAATGGCATGTTAGTTATGATTCTATAGACAAAAAAGATGGATCAGAAAAGGATCTTGAAAAAAAATGGATCGGTTACAAGTATATTGTCTATAACGTAGAAGATAAAAAAAGCGGTAAAACCTTTGTAAAGATGGAAAATTGGATAGATGATGATGGTGGTAGCAATTTAGGTCAAAGTAATTGGAAGAAAGTTTATGAATATGTTGACAATGGAGATTGGGGAAAAGAAGGTAAAGAATGTAATGGAAAAAAAGACCAAATCATAACTTGGGGTGGTCCGATAGCGACTTTTAGATGGGATGATGCTATAGATGTAGACTTTAAATTCATGAGCGTGCGTGAGATTGATCCTCTTAAAGATATAGTAAATAATGAAAATAATATAAATACGAAATGAATTTTATATAAAGTAAATAATGGCATAACATTAAATCATATTGTGAATTTACATAACCAATTTAAAGTAATATCTAAATATCTTGCACTTTGGAAATTTTCACAATGTATTATTTAATAATATACTCATTTGAAATGATAATACTATTATTTTCGTCTCCTATTTTGATTTCTTATTCCTTGGCTGAACCAATAAAAGCAGCAATTATAACATTTGATGATGGAATGTTAAGCCAGTTTACTTATGCAAAACCAATTTTAGATAATTACAACTTTAAGGCAACATTCTACATAATTTGTAATTCTGTAGATAAAGAAAATAGAATGAATTGGAATAATATCCAGACACTTGAAGAGGAAGGACATGAAATTGGTTCTCATTCAATGAATCATAAAAGACTTAGCAAATTATCAGAAGAAAATATAAAATATGAAATTATTGAATCCAAAAGATGCTTACAAGAGAATGGATTTAATGTAACCAGTTTCTCATTTCCATACAATGATGGCGATAATAATGAAAGTATACTAAAAATTATTGCTGACAATTACTATATTGCTCGAACTGCTTCTGAACCACTTATGTTATTTCAATGTCGAAGTGAGACTGTAGAAAATTCTGTAGAAGATAATGATAATAAATATGAAAATCAATTTCATAAGTATTTAACTGAAAATAACGAAAATGAATTACAATCAGATTTCAAAAGATATACAATAACTGGGCTAAGTCATGAAGCATATAAAAAATCTGGTGGACATTCTGATGAAGAAATGTTTGAGCAATTTATAGAAATAGTAGAAAGTCAAACCAAATACAATACTGAAACTACAATTGGAGCAATTCCCATACTCATTTATCACAGTGTAGATTATAGTGTAGATGATTATAGTATAAATCCAAATTTATTTGAAAAAGAAATAGAATATTTATTTGAAAATGGATATAAAATTTTTCAGATGAAGGATGTGGTATATGATAATGAAGAAGGATTACATATCCAAGGACATTAAGTTAGTTTCTTTAAAGGTAATAATTATTAACTATTAAGTTGTAGTTGATAACAAAAACTTATTATATTATGTTACCGAACCCTGTTATAATGAGAAATCAAAGTCTTCCTAGCCCGTTTATTAGTAAGGTTAATTACATCTTTTGAAGCTCTTATTTTTCGATAATTTTTGCAACAATTTTGATAATAATTATTTCTAGTTGTACTTATATGAGAATAAGCATTATCAAACTTATCATTGGAATTTTATACCCTCCAATACATCAATGTATAAATATTTGTAAAATGGATTTTTATTTCTTGATTCAATTATTTGTAATTCAGACCATTTAGTAAAAACATTTTTGATATTATTTTTATGGTTTTCGTTTTTACTTTGTTATCCTCCATTTTGTTTCCTACTAAAAAACGGGCTAGTGTTACTCCTGCAATTGGACCTATAAAACCATTTAAAATCTTTAGTATCGAATTTGATAATAATAAATCACCGTTTTGAGTTAGAAAATGATGTATCCAAACAGCTTTATAGTCACATTGTTACGATAGTTAAACTACCCGTTTATTTTTGTTAAAAGACAAAGCTAAAATACCAGCTTTAATTACAAATATAACTGTTTTGAATAATGGGTGTCAGAGGCTACAATAACACCCACTGGAGCGTAACAATCTAGGAGTAGCAATTAATAGTAGAACCTGAATAAATAAAAATTTTGATAAGAAAGATTACAGAATTATGTTAGGGAAATATCTGACGGTTTTTTCACCTCTAGAAATTTAACGAGTAGTTTAAGAACCGCTAAAAATAATTTTTATATAACACGAATTTATCTTGATCTGAAACAATATTTTATGACTTTTATTTTTAGAATCCTAATTACATGTCATGCTCGAAGCCCTCTAAACTTGGATGTTAGTTATTGAGCCCATTTGATTAATTGGATTAAGCATGTAGAAAATTAATAATTTGGCTATATACTGATTATTTAAAAATATAAAAAAATTTATTTTTTGAGAACAGCAGATAGTGCTAGACCATTTCCAGATTGAAAGTTAATAGATTTTGGAGAAGTATTATACAAGGCAAGTCCATTGATTTCATCTAATACTATTTTCTTTCCAGTTACTGGGTTTTTTCCACTCATTTGATCATCAAAATTTACTACATATAGACCATTATCTTTACTAAGGCTTTGGATTTTTTCTTTAGTAATTATTGCTCCTTCATGATTATTTCCTTTCTTGTCTATAGTTAAGACTACGAATTTTAGATTGGGGTTATTTGGAATATTAAGGGTAGCACGTCCATCCCTTAAATCACATGGATAAAAATCTGCTAAAATAATGACTCCTCTTGGAATTATTTTACCTTTAAATTGTAATGAATCAGATTGGGTTGGACACGAATTATCTCTCTTGTATATTTTTTTAATTATTTTGACATCATGGTCGTCATCGTCGTCATAATAGTAATAGTCGTCATCGTCGTCATAGTCGTCATAGTCCTCATAGTGCCTATCATAATAGATATCGTAATTTATTTTCGTATTCCATTCATCCTTATCCTTTATTATAATATCTCCATAAAAATTATAAAAATTCTGCCACATGTTTTGCTCAATTTTACCATTACCAATTGCTATTTGTGTTCCGAGTTGTTTAGCAACTTGATTAAATCCGTCATAATTACCTGAGCTATATAAACCTGCCAGATCACCTAATGATTTTGCCAACTCACTTTTTGGATTATTAGTTATTTGTGTTGATAGATCGCCAATAAATTTGGTGACATCACCTCCACCTAAAGCAGTTTGTTTTGCGATTTGTGTAATTGCTTGTTGAACATTTGAAGATTCTTCGCTTCCTAGATCCTCTGCTGATGTAGCAATCTGAGTTGCTGTTTGACCAATTTTTTGGTCAGTATCTGCTCCAAATGCTTGTTGCTCTGCTTGTTGTTGTGCTTCCTGTCCTATGTTAGCACCTGTAGCTGTTTGGTCTGTGGTGGTTTGAGCCTCTTGAGCTACATCTTCAGCATTGGTAGTTGTTTGGTCTGTGGTGGTTTGAGCCTCTTGAGCTACATCTTCAGAACCACCAAAGAAATTAGAGATGCCTGCGCCATCATCCTCTACACTAGCATCTTCTGCACCATCATCCTCTACACTAGCATCTTCTGCACCATCT
>JAATVK010000068.1 GCA_014523485.1 Nitrososphaerales archaeon TH5894 | reverse complement strand
ACATATCATAGCAATAATATATCTTGCATTACAATTAATAATTATGGCACAAACTACAAAAACAAAATATGTCCATCCAGAGGTTCTTGTTGATACACAATGGGTAGAAGAACATCTTGAAGATAAAAATGTAAGAATTGTTGAAGTAGACTATGACCCAAAATCGAATTACAACCTAGGTCATATACCTAACTCAATATTAATTGATTGGAGAAAGGATGTGAATAATCATATAACCAGAGATATATTGAGCCTAAATAGTTTCCAAAAATTACTTCAAAATAATGGAATTAATAATAATACTACAGTTGTACTATATGGAGATTTTAATAATTGGTTTGCTGCTTTTGCTTTTTGGGTTTTCAAATATTATAGATATAATGATGTTAGACTTTTAGATGGAGGAAGAAAGAAATGGTTAGAAGAAGATAGGCCAATTAGCAAAGAAGCAGTAAATTATCCTAAAGGAAATTATAGATTAGATGAAGAAATCAGGCCAAATGATGAAATAAGAGCATTCCTCGGTGAGGTTAAAAATGCATTAGTAAGTAGAAGATATTTCCAGTTATCATTAGTGGATGTAAGAAGTGGCGAGGAATACCGAGGCGAAATAACTGCACCTCCAGAATATCCTACAGAAGGTGCACAAAGAGGCGGTCACATTCCAGGGGCAAAAAATGTTCCTTGGGCCCAAGTAATAAATGATGATGGAACATTTAAAACCTTAGAAGAGATACGTAAATTATATGATGAACAAGGAATTACTCAAAATAAAGATATTATAACATACTGTAGAATTGGTGAACGCTCTTCACATACATGGTTTGTACTAAAGTATTTGTTAGGTTATCCGAATGTTAAAAATTATGATGGATCATGGACGGAGTGGGGCAATCTTATTGGGAATCCTATTGAAAAATGATATAGAGTTATGAACTATATCAAAAAAAAATTTAATTTTTTATACGGATAATTTATTATACCAAAAATACTCTATTTCTACAGAGACAATAACAACATTACCCTATTATTTAGAACCCACATAGAGCTTAATTAAGCAATACCAGTTTTTATGGTAAATTTATATGCAAAATTTACATAATATATGAAACTTTGGTTCATAATAACTATCTTTAAAGAAATAATGAATATATCAAAATATCAATATAGGTAAAACATTAATCTATCTTATCATGCTCGATCAATTATCTTGTAAAAGAATTGACTCTACAAAGCCAAGACATCAAGGAATTACATATATAATAGATAAATTCCAAGGATTTGATAAAGAAAACTTTTCTATTATGTCTCCAATGATAGATATAGTCAAGATATATGGAGCTTATCCCCTCTTAATACCAGAAGAGCAATTAATTGATAGGATAAAATTCTATCATGAAAATAATGTTTTAGTATCCACAGGAAGTACACTTACAGAATATGCAATTACGGAAAATGTGTTTGAACAATTTGTAAAAGAAACAGCAGCACTTGGATTTGATATCATTGAAATTGGAGAAAACAATATACAAGTAAATGCAGAGCAAAAAAAAAAAATTTCTAGAATAATCGGATCCCATGGATTAGAACATCATTGGAAAATAGGGAAAAAGGATCCAAGAAGACAATTGACCACAGAATTGGCAATTAATAAAATCAATGAAGCTTTGAATATTACCAAAGACAAGGTTATCTTGGAGGCAAATTTAGGCTATAGTGTTGGAATTTATGACGAGAAAGGAAATATTAAATGGAATGTTTTAAGTGCTATCACATCTAATGTACCTTTTGATAATATCATATTTGAAGCTCCATTGGAAGTTCAACAAGCTGCATTGATAGCTGAATTTGGTGAGAGGGTCAATTTAGCAGAAATAAAAATAGAGAATGTTGCATCTATTGAATCACTCAGAAGAGGATTCTTGTCAAAAGCAAGCTTTAGTATATCTACTGCAAAGAAAGTAGCAGACGGTGGACCGGCTACAAAGTTTATTTATTTTATTATACAAAATAAAAGTCCAATTGAGCAAAGCGAATTAATTCATTTATCAAATCTGGCAAGAAGAACGGTCCAGGCATCAATTGATGATTTGAAAGAACAGGGATTAATATACGAAACAAATAGTCTAGATGATATTAGAAGGAAAGTGTATCATCTTGCAAAAGATGGATCAGTTTGAAAATATAGGTTCATAGAGATAATGATAATAACTAGCATCAAAATTTTTCGGTAATAATTTTTTATGTTTAGAAGGGTCAGGTCAAAGCATTATTTGTATTCTTCAAATTTATTTATAAATTGCTTCTAAGGGAGGATTATATTAAAAGTTAATATTGAATAGTAAATTATTTCTACCGCAATATCTAGCATCTCATTTCATTATATCTTCCTTGTTGAATAAATGGAGTTGAAAGTAAATACTAAAAAATAAAATTGATCCTATTAGAGCAAAAGTTTATCATTTGAATCGGAATTTACATATGTATACTTTTTAATCTTATATTTCCTTCTTTACAATGATGACAACTCATATTATTATCGATGATAAAATGCTTAGATGCGTCTGAATATGAAACTTTCCATCCACATGATGAACACCTAATAAAATAATTGTGATAAGATAAAGATATTTTACGAAGATGTTCCTCTACTTGAATCATTTCTACCATCCATTTATCTAATTGTATTTTTTTTGATATCTGAGTTGTCATATCTTATTTATCAATAAATACTATATAATTTAATGTAAATATGCTATTTGAGCTTAATATGTGTAGTATAAGTAAAAATATATATAAAAAATAGTAACTAATAGAAGTAGGTTGTTTTATTAATATGGTTTATTAATATGATTTTGAATTTTAATAAAATACAGATTCAGTCAGAAATATATTCGAAATGGGTTAAAGAATCTATCTATTTTTAAGATACTCCATAACTTTTTTTGCATGTTTGTCATTAGTGAAATAGCTTATGTTACCTTATAATAAAACTCAAATATACTGTGATTCTTTGACATATGTTGAGATATTTAAATATCCATTTTGATTTGACTACAGTTCTTTGAAAGTAGAGTATTATTTTTATTAAAAAATTAATACAACTTAAGTTAGTAGGCTTCCAGATGATGGGTTCGAGAGAAGGGAGAATTATCTACCTACTAACTTAAGTAAGGTGTTGGATTCATTTTGGTTGTTTTTTTCTTATTGATGACAATATTCTTGCATACTATTATATGGTAACATAAGGTATATAATTGATTGTAAAGATGCAAAAAATTACTAGAATATGAGATTTATACCTGTTGTTGTAAATAAATGAATATTATAAAGCAAAATTATTATGATAAGGTAGAGAATCTTACCTTACAAAAAATGTATAGTATGATGCCAAATAGGTCTATATCAATATAATAAACAAATAATCTATTATAATAGGAAAGAGGGATTAGGTTTCTTTATCATAGTTAATTTTCTATTTATATCTTGAACTATTGCATTCAAACAATAGTGTAAATTTTCAATTTCAATCTAATAGTTTGTATGCGATAAATCGTCTTTTTCTTTTCCTTTTTAATTGCTGAATTTTAGATAAAATTATCTTCTTAAGTTTTCTAAATGTTATTATGATTATTCTGATCTAAAACTCATTTTAATGTTTTAGCATGTGAAAGACAAAGTGCATTAACTGTTTCATTATTTGAAGATGTTATAGATAGGTTATTACTCTCTATTGTTTCTGGAATGTTTTGTATAAAATCAAGTTGGGAATACAAAACGATTGGAGTTTCCTGTTTTGCTACTTTAAATACCGCTAGGCTAATCCTCTCTAAATATCTTTTAATAAAATAATCTATTGAGATTTTTAGTAGGCTTGACAAAATATAAGAGAATCTTAGAATGATCTATTATCATTATTATTGTTATATCTTTTTTGCTTGACTAATTTTAGCTAGAGGTGTATTACAATTATTATTATATTTTGAGAGTTTACCAATTTCTTTTAAATATGTATTATATCTCCTATTAAATCCCTCTTTATTTAAATCAAAATAAATATCAATATTATTTGGTTCTGAAAGTAATGCAAGAAGCGTCAGCATTTCCCTAACGTCACTATCATTATTCACAAGTACTAAATCTGTTATTACAGAAGATAGCAGAATTACTAATTGTCTACGAAGCCCAGTAAGATATAATGTATGTGTAAGGAATAATTTAGCATCGAAAGTATCACCTACTAATGCTGATAAACAAAAATCAAATAATAAATTTTTCAATGGAAGACCAGAGCTACTATTTTGTATTTCTCTATAGCGTCTAGGACTCTCTACTAGTTCTTCAATATCTGCATCTTTGAGAAATTTATTGAGAAGTTTTATGATATCTCTTAAGCTAACAGTATTTCTTCCTACTTCTAGAATCCCTAACCTTGTTGCAATTCTATCTATATCTTTAAAGTTGTATCGAGAATCGATAAATGTATTAGAGCTTAGTTTTCCTATTCCATAAGTGTCTATCTCAATTGGAATATATTCTATCAATCGTTCTATTTCTCTAAATACTCCATATGACATTTTTGTTATCAATTATAATATCAATATTTCCTTTATTATCCTTGGGAAATAGGTAAATTTTTAAAAGTATATGCAAAGTAGAACATTTGAAATACAATTTTTCATACATTTAGTTCTATAAAATTTCACTACACGGAAAGCAAGTTTTATTATATGCGAATCCTGCATATTGAAATATGCAATATTTACATATATTTTTAACAAATAAGTAATTTATACAAGATATATGCCATTTTTGCATATATATTACAATATTTATAACAATCCTTTTATAGTATCTAGAATTAATAAGTTTATGAATACTTCAATTTTAAAAGATCAAAAATACCAAACTTGTATAGATGCATGTAACAATTGTGCAGAATGTTGTGAAGCTTGTTGTACAGAATGTATGTCCAACACCGAGATGGCAGGAATGATGGGAAGATGTATGATGATGTGTCGTGATTGTGCAGATATGTGCAGAATGGCCTCTATGATGATGGCCAGAGGAAGCGAGTATGTTAAACAAATGTGCAATATGTGTGCAGATATGTGTGAAGCATGTGCAATGGAATGTGAAAAAATGGGTGGAAAAATGGAGATATGTAAACAATGTGCCGAAATGTGCAGAATGTGCGCACAAGAATGTCGTAATATGATGCGATAAAATAACTTATTATTAATCACATAATGTATTGTACATCAAGTAGAAGATAATTCAAGCCTTTTTTTATAATTCCCTTTTTTTTCGATAATAGCAAAATATTTTCAAACTTGTAAGTGTCATTTATGATAGTACGAAATATTGTAAAATATTACAAAAATCTAAAATTTAAATATAACTAAAACAATAAAAAACATATTCTTTAACCAATTTGTAAGAAGAGTGATTATTATTATATAATTAATATTACAAGAAAAAATAATTCAATATGGTAACAAAAATATAAACAAAAAAATATCCTTAAAAATTGGGGGGATGATTATCTACCCAGAATGTAAACTATACTTACTGTTGTAGAAATTTCTTGTTGACCTGCTAGAATAGGTGTTGAAGATGCCTCATCGGAACTAACAGATTTGGCATATAATGGTCCAGGTACTGGTGGAGGTAGACCTATTTCCCCAACCGTTATCGATTTTATTCCGGCTACTTTTAAACCAGATGCAGCAGCAACAATATCAGCTTTCTTTTTAGCATTTGTTACTGCTTCTTTTAGCAACATATTTTTTATATTTTGTAACTTTTCTTCCGATACGCTAAAATAAACATCATTAACTGTGTTGGCACCCGCTTGAACGGCTGTATCTATCCATTGTGAAGCATTATTAATATTTGAACTCTCAATTTGAATAGAATTTGATACAGTGAAACCTGTTAAATTTCCTTTATCGCCATACTTTGAATAATTGTAATTAGGATTTATAGAAAATGCTGAGGTACTAGTTTCATTTTGCTGAACGCCAGATTCCTTTAATGCACCTATAACTTTATTCATCAAATTAGAATTTGAGAGTAATGCTTTTTCAGCTGTTTTATCGGTTGTTTCTACACCTAATGATACAATGACTTCATCAGCTTTTGTATTGGCGGTAGCTGATCCGCTAACAAATAAAGTGTTATTTAATGCATAAGTGGAATCGAATTGTGCACTAACTAGGATTGTACTATGATGAATTGTGCTTACAACGATTAAAATAGCCAAAAAAGAAATTAAGACTATAATCATCCTTCCAAGATCCATTTTTTGATTAAATATTAATGTCATACACCAATTATTTGATAGTAAAATAATAAATATATTTTGATTTTATGTTGGATAATTATTTGTGTAGGAGTAGTTATGTCAAATATACAGAATTTTTTCTGTAAATTCTAATGATATTATTATTTAATAAACTAATGTATTTAGTACAAATACTAAAATGTAGATTTTGATAATTAAAACTTTTTGCTATTTATATTTAAGTATTTAATTTCTTATTTTTTATTCCCAGATTTTAAATTATATTTAAAAATTTAATAAAAAATAAATTTACCTATTATATAAACAAAGTTTAGATATTTAGGTATAGTAAAAAATCTACTAGGAAGATTATCGTAATATTTATCTTTTTAGTATGACCACTAATTGGTCATTAACAATTTTACTAGAATCAATATTCATTGTTACAGCAGCAAAGGGTAAGGTTACAGTATTGGCAAGAATGCCTCTATCATGTTCTAAAGTTATTAATAACTCGTCACTTTTTTTTTGAATATCCAACTGAGAATTTTTAGCAAAAGGAATTTTGAATGTGAGGGTAATAGTATCGTTATTTTCTTCAATAGAATAAACTTTCTCATTAAAGAAAATAGTAGAAGGATCCTCTCTTCCAAAAATATGGTAATTATGCTGTCTCAGCATTTCAATACCTTGCAGTTCTTCCTTCATCCTTATTGCTTGTCGACAAGGTAACGGAAAAAAGTTCAACTTAATTTTCTCTAAAAATATTTTTTTATCTTCATCCTTGATATCAACCTTATTTATTATGACAAGATCAACGTTAATTCCAAATAAGTTAGCTGACATAAGGGCTCTTTTGGCATTTTTCACACTAAAGTTATTTAAATTAGTCACAAGGCGTAAGCTTGTAATGGTTTGATTGGTTAAAATATTGAATAAGTTATCAAGACGCCTTAGTATATCAGTTTGAGTTATAAACCCATCCAAATAAGCAGAATAGCCGGACATTGGTTGAAACATTTTTGCAAATCCACTAAACAAATTAGTAAAACCTGTCATACGTCTACCCATAGAACCCATTAATTTAGGAAAATAAAGAAATTTTAATGCCTCTCCTGAAGCAGGCATATCGAGAACAATTTTTTCATAATTGTTTTTTCTGATAACTTCATCGATTTTAATCAAAGAAAAAAGTTGCGTCATTCCTGGCAACATCGCTATTTCATATGCAATACTTGATTCTACTCCTTTACCAATAAAAGAAGAGCTTATAGAGGAAATAATGTCCACATAATCTTTACTAATTTCAAACAATGGGTCAATCTCTATTGCATCTAGATTCGAAGTGATTGTTTTTGTATTATGCCCGATATCAATATCTAAGGCATCACTAATTGTATGGGCAGGATCTGCAGATATCAATAATGTTCTATAACCTCTTTCAGCCAAGCCAATTGCAGTTGCACAGGATGTAACAGTCTTTCCTGTACCTCCTTTGCCTGTATAAACAATTACTCTCAAGTTATTTTTCTTATTTTGTTATATAACCATATGGGGTTTTTAAACATTAAACCTGATTCACTCTCGGTTTGATAATTAATACCATTATTTATTCCTACCAAGAAAAAAGAAGTTTAGTGTAAATGGTTTTGCTAATAAAGATACATGTAATTATTCTTATTCTTGTCAAAAATTATCTTGATCAGTTGGAAGTGATTTTAATTCCCACTATGTGTAACAGTCTGGTCTATGCATTATATCCAGGTTATATTCCTAGATATTTGTATTTATTATAATATTATAATTTATTTTAAAATAAAATATATAAAATAAAAACTCATTAATAGAATAGTAACATGGGATTTATTTGTCATCTAAATGCAGATTGAAGATAAATCACCATTACGTTATCTTATTTTATTGATATTTATAGCTATAATGACTATCAGTATGATAGCATTATTATTAGATGTTAAGTATAAGCATTCCTTCGTTCTTTTAGTTTTGAATATTGCTGGAGGTACGGCTTCGACTTTAGGTATTATAGCCATAATAAGATATGGACTTTCGGGGGTCCATGGAAAATCATATTTGTCTCTTACTATAGGTATTATATTTTGGTTTCTTGCGGACATACTCGTTTACTATTATTTTATTATAGGAGTAGAGGAACTAATTGATATCTCAATCATAGATGTCTTGTATTTTATTGGATATGGATTTCTCTCTTTGCATTTATTTTTTGTTATGAAACATATACAAAGAAAAATAAATCTTGCACATGTCATTATTATATCAATAATTACTATATTATTTGTAATTTACATTATAACAAATTTACTCTCCTCTGAATTGGGAATAGAGAACAATTTTATTTCTATAGTAGTAAGCCTAATTTATCCAATTCTGGATTTGATATTAATTGCTCCTTCTGCTATAATTTTGATAAGCTTAAGAAATGACTATCAACAATCAATTCCTTGGTTCCTTTCTTCTCTATCTCTGTTGATAAATGCCATAGCAGACGACGGATATGTAATTGATTTTATCAACGGTAATTCAGAAAACCTCTGGGTTTGGGAGATATTTTATTTTGCAGACTTTATAATAATGTCAGGTGCGTTATTTTGGTATAATAAATTCCATATATCCAATAATAACAAGATAATACGTATTACTAAACAATAGATTATTAATGTCACGTGGAAATTTTAAATAGATTTGGAAAAATAAGAATCGTTATAGAAAATAACTTTAAGATTTCGTATGATAAAATAATACAAGTAACAGATAGAAAAGAAGAAATAATAAATATCAATTAATGTATAACTTGCAATAAAGTATAACAATTATTCCGGAATCTTTTTAATATTTTAATAAATACATACTACCAATAGAAAATGTCATCAATTAACAACAAAGATAACACATTAGAAGAATATGAAGAAAATTTCAAGATAGAAGTAACAACTGGAAAAGGTTCATCTATCAAGGTGGAAACATCTTCTTACAATAAACTTAGGGATTTACTAGATGAGGCTTTGAACACCTATAACAAGCTCAAAAGTGAAGAATCAACAGAAACTGATGAACAACAACAATATCGTTAGTCGATTTTCTTAATTTTTTTTGTTAATTTTGTTTTCCCATTTCTAACAAATGCTTTTATATTATTTCACTATTTGTAAATAAAATGTTTTATTTAGCAGCTGTATTTATAATATTAGTAATAATTTAATTACACTAGTTATTTATTCTCATTATGCTACTAACCTATATAATATTTTATGTCTAATTAACAATATGAACAAAAAATACACTAAGATGTTTCTCATATTCATCATCAATATTTCTATTATTACAATAATCCCTATAACTGCCCAAGTTAAACAAGCCCAGACACCTACTACAGAGGGTAATGTAACTTCTACCATAAAACCACAAGGAACATCAATAGGGGCACAAAATGAAACTTCAATTTCTAAAGATAGTTCTCAAACAACTAGCGCGGGGAATGTAACTTCTACCATAAAACCACAAGGAACTTCAATCGAGACTGCTAAGTAGCAATCCTTATTATTTTTGTTTAGAATAAATTTCAAAAATAATGAAACTTAATTCTTATATTAGTATCAATTTTTTTCATAGAATATTTTTAAATATAATAATGTCAAGCCCATTATATTTGAGGTTACGAGAACAAATAAAATAAAGGAATTTTACTATTGACTTTACCTTACTATAAATTTAGCCTCCATTACTATTTCTTCTAAAGGTTTTCTATCACTGGGATATTCTCTTTCTTGAAGATCTATTGGAAGATTTTCTTTTTTTCCCAACTTTCCAATTGCGATCATGGCCATAACGTCGAAATTCTCTGGAACATCTAACTCTTTTCTAGCTTGATTATAGTCAAAACCTTGCATGCCATGGGTAATTAAGCCTCGGGACGTGGCTTCAAGGGCTAGATTTTCCCATGCAGCCCCTGCATCAAACTGATGAGTTATAGCGGGTTTCTCATTAAATTCAAAATTCTTTCTTGAAATAACAACTATAAGTACTGCTGCATTTTGAGCCCAGATTTTGTTGCCTTCTGCTAAAAACGAAATGAATGTTTGCCAATGGTCAGTATTTCTCTTAGCATATATGAACCTCCATGGCTGGTTATTGTAAGATGAGGGTGCCCAGCGAGCGGCTTCAAAAAGCCCCATAAGGTCGTCGTGAGAAATTTCTTCTCCAGACATCGCTCTGGGAGACCATCTGTTTACAAATAAAGGATTGATATTCTTTTCAACTTTTCTTATTTGTATGCTATTCTTTTGTTTTTGCATATAAATCAGAAAGGTTCCTAATCCTAATAAGACTATAGTCTATTTTTATACTTTAATTACTTGTATAGTTCCAAAAAGAGTATATTCTTCAAAAAGAACATTAAAATTAAAAAATAAATATATTTCAAAAAAATTTAATACAATCAATATAATACTTTATTTAATCTATTCTTATAAATTTCATAGTTATTGTATAAGTAACTTCAAGTGAAAAATTTTCCTTTAAACTTAATATTTTCCATTAACAGTTATTTTCTTCTACGCGTAGTGATTTCATCTATAATTAAAATAAGATATAGTAAAAAGATTATCTGTCATGTAAATCATCAATCCATATATGTTCTATATTATGTGTTGGGATTAATTCTCTTCTTATTAAAATATTAGAACTTTCATTTTGGTAAAAAGTAATTGTAACATAGTCAGCAACTACTTGTACATTTATGGTTTCACAATTTTCGGAAGATTTAATTGCATTAAATTCTTCAGTTATTTTTACAGTAGGATTATTAGTCTGACTTTTTAAAAAATTGATAATAATGTTTTTGACTTCTGTGCCATGAAATTTTATTAATTTCTGTCGAATGTCATCCATGAATAAGAGATTGTATTACATAAGCAAAAAATGTTTCCAATGGTTTTATAATAGTTAAAAAAACTCTTTATTTCTCAAACCTAGGATATAACAATATTTTATTAATTTTTTTTGTCGATAAATATTGATATCTTTAAGAATAAGATCTTGTATTATCAACCTTTTTGGATTTAATGAATTTTCTTTTATTATTGAATAGATCACCCTGGTCTGTTAGTTTACCGCCAGAGGAGTAGATCTTGTCTACATCTTTCTGATTGGCAGGATCGACCTGATGGTTTTTACCATTATTGTTTTCTTGATTTAAGCCAATAGTAGTAGTAGGAGGGATTTCTGGAATAATCTTATCTTTTGTAATATGATATTTATTTCTTGTAACCTCCCTATTCCAAGTTGCAACGTCAGGAGAATCATCTATATCAATTATTTCATTAGATGTTTTTGCATAATTTGTTATATCTATAGTAGATGTATTCTCTTTTCTTGAGATATGTTGTCTCTTTGTATTTTGATCCCTCTGATTGTTTTTAGGAATAGATTTATTTAAGTTAGTGTTATTTTTAAGTCGTTGTTTTTTCTTATTCATATTATATTTTATTAGCAACGATAATTTATTTTAGTTACATCCTTTATTCAATTTATCAATACCCTTTAAATAATACAAAAATTAATAATTCAGAATATCATAGTTTTTATTGCCCATTCCAGTGTTCTTAGCACTATTTTTAGAACTTATGAACACATTAATTCTAACATCATATCTACCTGTTCCCAAGGTTGAAGATAAATGATCCTAAAATTTACTTGATTAACCCCTCTAAATTTTTTTAGGTTAATAGAATATTATAAGTTCTTTTTTTATTCAAACTTTAAAGCAAATCTAAAATTACTTCTTGTTAGTTACATAAAAATGTATTGAATCAAATTAAAGCTAAAGTATAATTATTCCTCATGATAAGAAAAATATGTAAGAATAGGATGGTAAAATAAGTAAAATCTTTAATACCAAAATTCATTATATATTTTTTTAGAGTCATTAGAACTAATATGGAACTTTAGTTTACTAACAAAACTAAACATATAAAGATTCCTTGATAATAATCAGCATAAAACTAAGAATTCTTTAAAAACGGGTAATATCATCATTTATACTATAATTACACCTTTTAATTAAAAATATCTAGTTTCAATAAATTATATCTAATGATTATAAGAAATAAAGCTTAAATAATCCGAGGTAAAGTATAAGCCACGTGACAAACATTATATTTCGATGGGAAGCATTTTTAATTATATCAACTATTTTCTTATTATATCCAATTTGCTTGATTTCTCCAACGATTGCCTATTCCAATGAATCGTCTGAAGTGAAAACCTTGATGGAACGTGCCTATGATTTTCTAAATGAAGGAGAAATTGAACATGCTTTACAACTATACGATAAAATTCTTCAAATTAATCCTACTGATATTCATGCATTAAATTATAAAGGATTAGCATTGGCAAGCTTAGGCCATTATGATGAGGCTATACAATGGTATGATAAGGTTCTTAATATTGATCCCACTAATGTTTCTGCACTAAATAACAAGGGAGTTGCCCTCTATAATTTAGGCCATTATGATGAGGCTATACAATGGTATGATAAAGTTCTTGCTATACATCCAAATGATAGTGATGCAGAATATAATAAAAGTATAGCATTGCTTAGTTTGAAGGAATCAAATGAACGGTCTATCTTGCAGAATGAATCATTTCAGTCGCATAAATAACGAGAAAATATTCCGGTAATATAATAATTAAATCATAATGATTTACATCAAATATAGGGTAATCTATTTTTATAATTCTTTGGAGTTTTATAATGAGTCAATAATCTGAATGTTCAAATATTCTTATTTCTATTACCTAATTATATTTTATATTTTCAAATTCTCTAAATACAGGCGATAGTAATCGAGTTTATCTGGATCGTATTTTTGAATTATACTTGTAGGTTCTCCATTTTTTATTCTACGTATTAATACATCTCGATGAACATAACCAGTAACAAATTTGTATCCTTTTCTTTTAGCTTCAGTTAAAAACTTAATTCTAAGATTGTGACCTCCACTTTCTCCCCAATAGCCTGTTTTAATATTTATCCTTTCGAGAAAAATTGTATTTTTCTGTCCAAAATTTTCTTCAACAGTTCCTCTTCTTAACTTGTAGTATTCTAGTGGGCCACCTTTGGCAAACCCTATAAGCTTTCCATTAATTTCATTTAATCTTAAACTGACGAGGATGGTTTTAGAATGCTTAATAGATCTGGCAAACTTTGTTTCGTTATTGATTTCAATAGGATTGTTAAGCTCCTTATAAAGGCTTATAATCTCATTTAAAGTATTTGGATTTATATTTTTATTTTCTTCTGGAATAAACAATAAATTAATCTCTCCTTTTCTAACAGCATTCCTTATCTCTATTTCTTTAACAAAAGATTCTTTAAATTTAGCTATATTGTTTTGAAAATTCTCTTTGTATTGTTCAGGGATTCCCTCTAATACAAAATCAAGCATTTCTTTCTCTTTATTTAGTAAAGAAAAAAACTTGACTGATTCTTTATTTATACGTGATGGATGCCATCCTAATCCATGAGCATTACGTCTAGCCAGTTCTAAAGCATGTTCAAAGCCTTCTAAGGCATAACCAGCAACTCGTTCTGAAACCGAAAGGAACCAACCCAGATTTTCATAATGTTTTCTTTTCTCGGTATTATTAACAGCGATACCTGCATCTGTAAATAACTGATTCATTCTCTCTCGTGCGTGCTCAGCGATCTCTCCCTGAAAAGGATATGCTGTTCGGTGGATAATAGCAATAACTATATCTATATCTAAACCAGCTTCATCGATAGATTCTTTAATCTTCTTGTCACTTCTTATATATGATTCAACAGCATCTTCATTTGGTTTTTCAAATCTTTTAAGTGGATCAAAATCGTGATAAAGAGCAGAAGTGAACAAATACTTTATATCCATTGAATCAAAGTTATTATTTTTATTGTTATTTTTTTGGCCAAATACTGCTAATAAGGTAAAATAAGTGGCTTCTAATTCATGTTTTATATTATGATAACCATAATAATCAACTCCTAGACCATTAAGAGAAAATTCTGTTATTGCATGTTCTACAGTTTTATTCAACCATTTTGTTGAAATACCCAAACTATTACCTACTTGGATTATTCTCTTTTTGAGTGCGGCCTCGTCTGTTTGACCTAATTTATATTTTATCCACCAACGGAAAAGGTATAATTTATTATGAAATTGATACCATTCATAAGTTGATTCTGCTAGTGGATTGGTAAATGAAAAGTCTAAACTGGATCTTTTCTGAAACTCTCGTTTAGACAATATTACCTTAAACACCAAAGATAGTTAATATAATAAAACCTGATTATAAATATCTTATATTTATAAGAATTAATTATGATGATCTAATTCTTTTAATTATTATGTAATACTATGTAATTATTTTAAATAATTTATAGAAAAAATAATACTATCAGTTAGCGCATAGTCATACAGGAAGAGGACTAAAATTAAATATCAGTAAAAGGCATGTAGTAACCTGTAAGTATCTTTAGATACTGTAATAAATGGACTTTATCAAGCGAGGTATACAATATAAAAAAGCTCTAATCGACATTATTAAAGAACGAGAGGATTTTGTATAGCTAATTATTCCAGACAAGATAAATTATATTAATGTTTTTTAATATTTCTTTATTCACCAATAGTATAACAATTGATATTAATAGTTAACATCTTAAGAATTCTACAGCCTTAAAATTTCTGTATCATTGTTGACTTTTAAAAAAGTAAATGATAACAAATACCATTTTAGGTTTTATTTCATGAGTCTTAAATTGATGGATATAAAAGTGAGTCAAGTCACTTCAAATGAATACATATAATATAATAACAATAAGAACAAAACCTATACAAGAATTAATGAATTACTTAATGAATTAATTAATTAATTAGGTTACCTGTGGCGAATTAAATCTATCATATTTTTTCAAAAGTTCTTTAACCTCTTTGTCACTTACTTGATCAAAGTGTTCATAGAATTGTCCAACAGCAGCAAAGTCATATGGAGTATAAATAACAATTACTTTATCTGCAATTTGATTCAGTTTTTCTAATATACTGCTTTCCAGTGGTGCTACAGGTACGGCAACAATCAATTTTTTACAATAATGTTTTTCTTTTAACCATTTAACAGCTGCAAGCATTGTTGCTCCAGTTGCAATGCCATCTTCTACCAATATGATTAATTTGTCTTTTAGTATATTAGTTTGATATTCTTTATTACCTCTAAATTCTATTAATCTGCGTTCAATTTCTTTTTTTTGTATTTCTACTTGTTTAGAGATATATTCAGGTGACGTATTAATTCTGTTAACTATTTCCTCATTGAGGATATAGCTTCCATCAGCCATTACAGCACCAATTGCAAGTTCAGAGTTATTTTCTGCTCCAATTTTTTTACAAATAATGATATCAAGTTCTAGATTGAGTTTTGAAGCAATTATATCACCTAAAATAACACCACCGCGAGGAATGGCCATAACAATAAAAGATTCTTTTTTTGCTTCTTCTGAGCCAATGAAGGTATTTTTAATATATACTTCTAGTCTTTCAGCAAGCAATAATCCTGCCTCTTTTCGGTCATGAAATTGGGTGATCATATATATAATTATAAGATAAGTAAATTATATGCACTCATTTAGACTTTTATTAAAACTCATAAAAATTAAACAAATTATGATTTTAGTAAATTAACCATTTATGATCAGTACAAAACAGCTAAGTTATTATACAATACAACTAGAAATGTGACCACACAAAATCTAATCTTTAAACCTAATAGTTGAAATATATAATAGTACATCAAAAAATAAGGACAATATTTGTATATTCGATAGTAATTTTCAATAAGTTATTATATAATATAAATACACCACAAAAATTTCATTAATTTGATATATAGTATATTGACCTTTGATAAGTGCAGGGATACGAAAATGTCAAAGAGAAAGATCCTAATCATAGATGATGATCCAGATATTAATAATTTATTCAAATTATTCTTAGAATATGATGGATATAAGGTTAATGCGTATATGGATCCATTAGATGCACTGTATGCATTTAGAAAAAATACTTTTGATTTAGTTCTCCTTGATTTGAAAATGCCGAAGATGTCGGGTATGCTATTATATCACAAATTAAGAAATTTAGATCCAAATCTGTTATTTTGCTTTATAACTGCAGATAAAGAATACATCCAACACCTTAAAAAAAGTATTGGGGAAATTGAAAAGATAGTCATCTATAAACCAATTCTCTTAAGTGATCTAAGAAGCAAAATTAATTCCCTTATATCAGAAAAAAAATCTAAATTAATGATAATGGCATAAATAAGTTATTTTTATCAATTTATAGATACTTTTGACTTGTATAGATCAAAGCACTTACATGGCAAAATATGATTATAGAATTTTAATTGAGATATCTAAAATATCCTGATTCTAAAGTTGGAGTTAGTTGAAGAACAAAAGTTACTCTTGATTGTACGACTTGAAAGTATTCTATCATGTAATATATATTCAAAAATCAACTTATCTAGAAATTTTGAAGTTATATTTTAACAGAACAGACTTCTTTACTAACAAAGGTTAATTCATATATTAGAAGCAAAAGAACGAACAATAAATAGATCAGAAAAACAAATAACAATAATAAAAATAACAATTATAATAATAAAGTTTCTTAATTATAGAATCAACTTTTATACTTCAAATGTATTAGTATCTGATATGGCTGATAAATCAACAATTTCTGATGATTATAAAGAAATAGATCCTTCTAGCGTAAAATCCAGTAGAATAAACCAGGTACCTGAGGTTGATCCCCCAACAAAAGATATTAATGAACAAGGAAGACTTGATAATGAACCAGTAACAGACAAAGTATCTGGAAAAGTAACAGAATCTTTAACAGAAGCAGGAAAAGAAGGAAAAAATATATTGAGAAAAGCTCTTTCATTTGGAGATTCAAAAGATAACAATAATGATGTTAAATCAATAATCTTAGGTTTATTTGCATTAATTGGATTTATCATTCTTATTTATTCCATATTCGTAGCAGTTATAGGTGAACCCCTAGCATCAGTAGCAGATACCATATTTATTGCTGCATTAATTGGATCCTTTACTTTAGTTGGAACAATTGTTAGTTATTTATACATAAACCGATAAGATGACATGTGAGATATTTATTTTTTTTATCACTCATTTCATATATTCAATATGATAACAGAATAAAGTCACTATTTAAAAAAGTAAAAAATTATTAATTATCTAATTAAAATGAATAAAAAAAATTTTTTATAAAAAGAATATATTTTTAAAAGTTATACTAGGAATATAGATAAATTAGATTTGATTTGTTACAGTATTTCAGATAATAATATTTATATAATACTAAAAAGGGATATTAACTTTTAGATAGAGATTTATCTAATTATAAAAAAGAAGATCTATGAAGAGCGTATTACTTCGTCATGCTAAAACAAGCAAGAAGGATGCTGCGGTTTCTGATTATACGCGACCACTAAGTGTTAGTGGCAAAAATGAAGTCTATAAAATTGGTAAGTTCATAAAAATTCAAAATTATTTCCTAGCT
>JAATVK010000067.1 GCA_014523485.1 Nitrososphaerales archaeon TH5894 | reverse complement strand
TGATTATTAGTTCAACTGCTAATAGAGCTAAAGATACTTCCGACATATTAGCAGAATCAATCTGTTACAAAAAGGAAATTCAACTATCAGAATTGCTTTATGAAACCAATCCAAAAAATTACATCATAGATGTAATTAGTAAAATATCTAATGATGTTAATATGGTTTTGTTAGTTGGACATAATCCTATTCTAGAAAATCTTATTGAACTAATTACAAATGAGTTAATTATTATGGAAAACTGTTCGTTAGTTCATATCATCCTACCTATAACTAACTGGATGAAAATAAAAACGAACCCAAAGGGTAGACTAATCAAACTAGTAACAATTAAAGAATTGAATTAAGAAAATATTTATAGTTAAGTAATTCGGTGAATTTCTCACTTCACGGTATATAAAAATATATTCAATATTATGTATATAGCTTTATTTCCTATTGGTATTAATATTAATTTTATTTTAGTAAAAAGGATTCCATCGTTACCAGTGTCAAATTTTCTCATATCATATAAATAAATTTTTTAGGAAATAGCCATAGAAGATACTCAAAATATCAGAATTATTAAATTTAAATTTTATTAATGTGTTTGCTCTGTTCGATATTAGATATGAATGTCTTGATTATGTTCAAAAATTAATTATCAGTAATTTAATGAATTGTATAGACTATGGTATGCAAACATAAGGCTTTAAATATCATTAAATCCATAATAGAGTACTAAAATAGTTGGACAGTCATTACGCTGTAGATACCCACAGTCAAAAAACTGAAGGTAGTCTAATAGCTTTAAAAAAAAATTTAACAAATGAACATTCTAGAAAAAGCAAGTTAACCTTTACCAAAAAAACTCATAACAAATATATTGTTAATGAGGGTCTGATTGCAGGTCAAAAAATTGCAAAGATTTCTATACTCCTATTGCTCTCTATAGGAATTTCTGAGCTATTAATTGGTTATTGGAGTGGTAGTATAGTCGCAATAGCAGTTGGTATAGATTCTTTCTCTTACGCCATAATATCTTTTCTAGTTTTACTTGGATTGCGCATAGCTCACAGGCCTCCAAATAGAAAATTTCCATATGGCTATCAGAAAGTAGAAAGTTTTGCTGTTTTAATGGCTGCTATTGGTATGATAATAATTGGAGCAATAATATTCTATAATTCATATCAAGCATTAGTAAATCCAAAGGAAATTGAACAACCGTTTATAACTATGGCAGTGTTAGCCTCCGCAAGCTTTGTATCAATATATAGAGCTTTTGAAATGAGAAAAATAGCCAATAAATATAACTTCGTCTCTCTAAAGAGAGATGCTAAGAATTCTGTAAAGGATGGATCGGCCTCTATAATTGGATTTTTTAGTGTATTAGTCGCTACACAATTTGGATTTCTCCAAATGGATGCCATTGGCGGAATGATAATTGCAGTGTATATATTCTATGTATCATATTTGTCATTAAAGAAATCTTCTTTCATATTAGTAGATTCATGTGAAGACACAAACGTCTCTGATAAACTAAGAAAATTAATCAAGGAAAGATTTACCGGTGAAATCATAAATGTAAAATCAATCTTAGTGCGTCCCACAGGTATGGCACTGCATGCAGAAGTTCACATCGAACTAGATGGAAGAAAAAGATTTGGTGATGTAGCTCTCTTGTTAAATGATATTGAAATGGTAATACGTTCAAAGTTCTCCAACTTTGCAAGCTTGACCATAATCCCTCATTCATTCAAAAATTATAATGATCACTTAAATTCAATTACAAATGAAATTAAACTCCTAGAGAAGTAAAAAAATTACGGTATTAGAAAGAAAAAATAGGTTTCTCTGATAGCAAGGAGAAATGCTTCATTTTAATTCTCACTGATTATTAATTCAATATGTTACATGCTAGAGCATTCTGAAATCAACAAAATCCTAATATTACTGAATATTATTAAAACTATTTTTTTATTTGTCTATACCTTTTATCAAATTGTTTATATGTACATTCAACATTTAATTTAAATAGTCTTATTACTAAAATTATAGTATATGGCTTCTACTCGAAAGTTCAATGAAAGCCCGAATCACTTTATAGTATTAGATGCAGTTGCTAGAGGTATGAAAAAAATAGATAGTATTTCCAAAGTTACAAAATTATCCAAGGATGAAGTCGAGCTGATTGTAAATGATTTGGTTGCCCAAAAAATATTAATTAAAAAAGAAAAGAAAGGTTTCTTTGGTAATAAGAAAATAGAACTTGACATAGCAGATACAGGAATAAAAATACTTAATACAAAGAAAGAAGAATTATCTGAAAAATCAGAACGTCTACAACAACTATATCAAACCGGAGATAAATCTCAAATCCAAAGCTTTATGGACTCGAATAGAATGTGGATACCTATGATGTTATTTTCAGGAATTCTAAACATGATATTTTTTGCGTCTATGATGTCATTTATGGGAATGGCAATGAATCCTGCAGAAAGTGCAGCAACTGAAGGCCAAGTAGATCAGAATACAGCAGGAGCAGAAGACACAGCAGCCACTGGTGATAGTAGTGATGTTGGAGCAGGTGAAATGGATACCACCAGTGGAGGTGATGCAGGCTTTGAGGGATTTGATGGAGGAGGTTTTGGTGATTTTTAATACTCTCACAAAAGCAAAAACCAATATATTCATTTTTAAATACGAAGTGTAAATTTGGTCAAAAATAAGGTTCAGTAGTTCAAACTTTACTAAAAATTTACAATTCTATTTACATTAATATTGCAATTGTGTTAGTTTAATTAATAGATAATAAATACTATAGATTATGAAATTATAATGAGTATTATGTAAATATGAGTATTCAATTTCGAGTAGTAGAGTTAGCTTTTTAGGAGAACAAAATATGTTATTCAATTTAGTCAATGTACGAAAAATTAGGAATTGACCACCTCAAACAATGAAATTCACGCAATTATATTAATCATATCGTGATTATAACTGTATGAATAAAATACTAAAAAAGGAAAATTAATTGATTGTAGGAATCACAATTGTAAAAAGAATGTTACATACCTTCTTCTTCTATATGAAGGTAAAATATCAGATAATGAATATTATCTATTTATTCAAGCTTATAACTTAAGGTAACAAATTTTAATCCATACCACACAACAAATAAAATTGTATTTCCAATAGGATGAGAAATTCTATAAATATTTTGCCGCATTATAGACAATAATTGTGACATAATTCTATACTAGAAAAGGGGGATTCCATTTCATCATCTATATTCCATAAGTCCTTTTAGGGGTGATCTTATAAGGTTTAATTATTATATACCTATAAAATGATATGAATAATAATAAAATAGATAACAATATAAGGCACTATATATCAATTTTTTAAACTATTTGTTTAGAATAGCATAATTAATTATTATTATTTGTATGTTGAGACCTAAATCCAGGACAAATACAAGTACTTCCATCGGAATTAACATAACTGCAGCCTGCATGAGTGTCATTGAGCTCATTGTTTTCAAAAACGTGTTTATTATAGAAGAAATGAACCGAGTCTATATGGGAACAATAAAAACAAACGTCATTTGCATTATTATTATTATTATCATCTGAAAGAGCACTCATTTTAATTCATAAGTTTTTAACGATGACAGTAAAAAAAGATTGTTATTCTCATTGTCAGAAAAAAAGGGAAAAATAACAAATATTTATCCATTGTTTAAGTAAAGATTATACAATGATATGTAAAAAACTATATTTTTTAATTCTTTATTTTTTATACTATAAATTCATTCAATGTGTAAAAAAGATAAACTACGAAGAACATTAACTGTTACAGTATTCTTTAGATAATAAATTTCTTGAAAAACAAGAATATTCAAAAATCTCCCAATCTATTTTAAAAAATATCATAAATATTAATAGAGAAAAATAATCATTACATCGTTATGTAAAGAATGATAAACACTGTTAGCGTTAGATTATACCTAATGTTAAAGTAGTAGGTTGTATATATTGTATATGAAATATGAAAAAAATGGAATATATTCTCTTTTATTTTATAAATAATGAGGTAAATGTAAGATGAGTTCGTTAAAACCTGAGTCAGCACACAATGCAAATTCACTTAAAATATTGATGGTTTCAACAGAGTATCCTCCTATGAACGGAGGAGTTGGACGTTATACAGCTAATCTTACTCGTGAATTAAATAAGCTTGGACTCCAAGTACGAGTTCTTTCCAATGAACATGGAGGTGGTGATTTTTTTGGACTATCACCAAAAAATATTAAAAATTATTCGGTATTATTGAAAATAGTTGATGAGCTAAAACCAGATATTGTACACATCCAATTTGAACACGGGTTATATGGCCTCAAATTAGATAGCCTAAATCCAAAAAACACAAACACTAATATTGATTTATTTTACGACTTATGTAAAACACCTATAGTAACTACATTTCATACTGCATTTAATTTTAAACAATGGATGAATATTGTAGCTACTCAAAATAAAAATGAAAAGTGGAAACTAGAATCCTATGCACAGAAACTCCTTAAATACTGGACACATATTGTAAACTATAAATCTTTTAACAATTTAAACAAAGATAAAATAAAAAAAAGTAAACGAGGAATAGTTTTTTCACAGTATATGAAAGACAAAATAGGCGGAGGCGATATAATTTATCATGGCTCTGAACCAATAATAAATTATGATTCTACCATTAAAATAAAAGCCCGAACCAAATTTTCCCTTTCACAGAAAAAAAGAATAATTTTAGCCTTAGGATTTAGAACTAATACTAAAGGATGGGACATATTAGACAAAATGGTTATCCCTGCGAATTGGACAATTGTGATGAATTCTTCAAAGAATTATTATAATACAGAAAATTATGTTCCAAAGATATCTGCTTTCCACGAAAATGAAATAATTGATTTACATAAAGGATTTTTAAATGATAGTGACCTTTCACTATTATTTTACGCCGCAGACGCTGTGATTTTACCATATAAAGTGAGTTCAGGATCGGGTGTTATGTTTGATGGATTGGCACATGGATTACCGTTCATTGCTGCGGATCTCGAATTTTTTAAGGAGTTTTCTGCAATAGGATTAGGTATAACAGTGAAAAGAAATCCTAAAGAATTTTCCAAAGCTCTGGTGAATCTAAACAATAACTATGAATATTATGCTAAGAATGTGATTCTATTTAAAGAAAAGCTAAAATGGTACAATATTGCACGAAATCATATCAGTTTGTATAATCAGATCATTGAAGAGATTAATGTCGCACCAACAATAAAACAACGAAATTCCAACAATTTTCATTGATAAAATTACTAGTACTATATCTCTATCACCACCACCACTACCAACCACCAACACTATCACCATATCGCCCTCCAAGCAAAATACTTATTCTCAAGTTCTGGTCTCATTCTATCCTTAATTTTTTTTAATATAGATATGAATCTTTAAAAGGAGTATCAAAGTAGTGACATGAATATCTTCTTCGGTATGTTAACAATACGATTTTGATTAATTGAAAAGACATTTAAGAGATAACTTTATTATTAAATTTTAAACATTTACTTTTAAAGATTATTATTATTGTTCCAACTCATTTATTCTGAGGAAAAATAGTAATTTATAAATAAATAATATTGACTAAAAGTCTAAACAAAAAACATCTAACTAAATTTATTCAATCACCTTAGTTTAATAATATCTGCGGATTATGTAATATTTATAATTTCAACTATTACTCAATTTTAATAGAGATTGTACTAAGATGGATTAAATATTTTAGAAAAAAATTAATTAATTAAAAAAAGGATTTAAAAAAAATTAGTTATTGTTTCCATCTTATCCATCGCCATCTTCTCCATCGCCATCGTCACCCTCATCGTCTTCACCTGCATTAATTTGCTCAGCGAGAGTTGCATTTGTTTGTTGGGCTATTAACAATTCAGTTTCTGCTTTTAATACCTCGCTTTGAACTTTGGTAAGATCATCTAATGCTTTATTAATATCTTTTTTAGAAACCGAATCTTTAATTTTTTGTATATCGGTAGCAAATGATGGTTGAGGTTTCAATAGTAGCAGTTGATTTTCAACGTCAGTAATTTGTGTTAATGCTTCTTCAGTCTCATTGTTAGCTAATGTTTGTTTAGCATTCATTAAGGTATCCTTTAGTTCAGGGAGATCAAGTGTGAGTAATGCTTGAGCATCTTTACTCATAGTCTGGTTTTGTGGTGATGTTTGATTTTGTGCTGATGTTTGGTTTGTTGAATTGGTTTGAGCTTGTACTGTGTCCAATAATGATGGAATAGATAATATTCCAATTGCAATTATTGTATAGACAAATATATGAGATTTCATTCAAAATAACTTTGTACAATATGATTTATAATACTTTAATTTTTAATAAGACAATCTTGCTAAAAACCATCATTTAAACAAATTCTTGCAATACTCTATCATATTATATTTATTAGATCATAATTGGGAATCTACTAAATAAAATCTAGTAATAATTATTATCGAAAAAGTAGAAAATAATGATAATTAGAGATTTAGACAACCTTTTAGTGGAATAGGATATATTAATATATAGAACGAAGTTTTTAACATAAGATAAAATTAGAAAAAATTTTCTATTATAGAGATTCTTAATTTTTTGGAGAAGAAATTTTATCAATTTGAAGACATTAATATAAAAAAATACTTAAATATATTTTATAAATGAAAATAAGACATTTAGTGTTAGGTCAGAAAGATCTTATACTTTTGACATCAAATCCTTTTTGTCAAAATAATAAACTTCAACGTAATTCTATTTGTTAAGTATGATAATAATCCCTTGTTATTATCAATAAACTTATTTCAGTATCTCAAGTTATGGATATATGGATTATTCTAACGAAAAAAACGGTAGTATTGATGATAGTATAATTAACGGTATTAATAATAAAAATAGCAGATCCTCTGAAAAAGATACGGCTAAATCAAAACAAACAAAGGCAAAATTTGTGAAAAGAATTGTTCTTTTAGGTATTATATTTACAATAGCATTTGGTACAGTACAGTATTTTCTAAAGCCTATAATTTCTAAAGATTATCTTATGCTTTTACAAAGTATCCAAGTCTCAATAGTAGGCTATTTTGTAATAGAAATAATTAGTAATGCATTTCATGATCTTACTTATGATTATCTAAAAGATACCTCCAAATCTATAAAAATTCTGATAAGGATTGTAGGTGCAATAGTAGTAATAGCAATTATAATTTCTTATTTAAGTAATGATCCAGTCGTAGCTGCAGCAATAGGAACTATATCAGGGTTAGTAGTAGGTTTTGCTTCTCAAAATATAATAGGAAATATCATCGCAGGGTTATATTTGGCACTACTTAGGCCATTTAAATTAGGAGATGAAATTACTGCGTTTAGTAATACAGGAGTAATATATGATATCGGTTTAATATCAACCAAGCTAAAAACTAGCGACAATAAAATTGTTCTAGTTCCTAATTCTTCTATGGTTACTACTACCATTATATTAAATAAAAAACCATAGAGCCCTGAAGAAATTCGTTCTGTTTATCTTTTCATTTCATCAAATTCTCCAAAGATAACACCAAATTCATCCACTCCCAAAACCTCTTCCTTCACGTCTTCTTCCTCTCCTATCTTGAAAGAATGGTCTAAAGAAAATATAAGTATCTAAATCACTTGAAAAACTGTTGTAATTAAAATACAGCGTTTTGTAATAAATTATATGATTAATTCTCGATTAACAATTAAGTAATTTAAATTCAATCATCATATAAGAAAAAACAAGGAATTTTTAGTGTTAAACCATCAGATTACATATCACGAACATTTTGGTATTATATACTCATCATGATAAAAAACCAATTATTTTCTTCTTAGTTCATATTTTATATTTTTTAAATACCATATAATAGAATAAATTATTTCAAAGTTCATTGTCATATTAAATACAAAAAAGTGAAGAATTCGTATAACTAATTCTCAATCGTCAATACAGATTTATCTTACAGATACAAAAATTTAACCGAGAAATTATGAATAATCGTGACTTATAATTCTCAAACAAGTATCTATTACGGATTATATTAGGCAAGTTCTTATACAGTAAAAATCATTATAATGATATGAATAACAATACTACATTCATACTTGATGTAATAGGTATAAATCCAGCATCGCTATTAACATCAGGTTCAATGTTAAGGAGAGGAAACCAATAAATGGAAAAAGTATTTTCAACGCTAAGATCATTTATTGATAATAATGGAAAGACAAAATTCTGCATCACTTGTGGTGGGATGGCTACCCAAGAAGCATTATTTGATGTAGGCGATGGTGTCACACTCATAGAAAAATATTGTGATACATGCGCTAAAAAAGAAGTGTCCTAATCACTTTTTACAACTTTTTTATAGAATTTAATGCGTTATCATTGGATATACTTTATTATTGATTCTTTATCAGCTTTAGAATTCTAATAGCTAAAAATTTATATAGTCATTACCTTTTATTTTGACCAATTTATTACACTATACTATCTTTAGTATCTGCATGTATCATTACAAGATACTCAGTACCGAACTTATTCCTATTCACTTATAATTTTCCTCGATTTTTTCTATTGAAGTATTATTTTATAAATCGTGCTGTTATTTCTATTATTATTGCTACCTATATATGACTAATAATTAATATTAAATATATTTTTATAATTTGACATATTAGTTACGATCAATTAGAACATTCTGACATATAAATAGTGATTAAGTAGAAAACTAATTGTTACGTTCAAATATAGCTATTTTATATTTTTGAGATTCTCTACAAATCTGTAATTTACTAACTCAGCAAATTAAAAATTAATAGGAAGCTTATAACAAGTCCAATTAAAATATTTTGCTGCCTTTAACATACAATTGATAAAAATTACTGTTCCTCTTGGGAACCAGATCTAACATTTCTAGACTTGTCAAACCACAATCCATTAAACTTGATTATATTATTTAGATATTCATCATAGAAACTCATCCAATTTGATATAATATTGTGCCAAAGTAATGAATATGTGATAAAGGGGTCGGATGGAAAGTTATTTGTAGGTTGTTGTTGTTGTTGAAATTTTTGTTCTTCTTTTTCGAGTAGCAGTTTAGGATTTATAGTTTCTTTATCAGCTTCTAATTGAGATGGGTTCTTTTGTTGGGATAAATCATCGTAGGTAGGAGTAAGAATTGGTTTTTCGCTGTTTGTCGATTCTAATATAGATTCTGAACTAGCATTCGTGGTGGGATTTACCTTGACGTCAGTTTCTACCTCTATATTTTCTTCCTTGTCTTTTAAAGGAACAGTGAATTCTGTCTGTGCCTCTACATTTACGCCTTCAGTTGGTATTGTTGTTACTGTTGTTAAATTAGCTTCTCTATCAGTCTCTGACTCGTTGGGATTGACAATTATCTTTTCTGCTGTAGATACTATGCTGCTATCATTTGGCCTTTCAGTCACTTCAATCTCTAATTTTGAGTCATTGGGCACTTCGGTGGATTGGGTCTTCTCTTTTTCACTTTGTAAAGGTATAGTGCTAGCATTTTCTCCTTCTAGCTCACTTTCTTTTACACCGCTAAGTTCTCCAGCAGTCTGGGGACCTTGAATTACCACGTCTTTACCTGTATCTATAGCTTCCTTAACTGCCTCACCAACAGTAGTGGGTATACGATCGATAACATTATTTTCGTTTTTGATTGAAATATTAGGATTGTTTGTTAGATCAGTTTTGTCATCTGAATTATTCTTCTTCTTTGGTTGTTGATATCCACGAGGAAAGGTCATAATTATATTATAGTATATCTGTTTCATAAACTTTTTTTCTGGTAAATATAAAGTAAAATTAGTAAAGTTAGAAAATTAACCTTCTATCCAATTTTATAATGATTGTTTCAAAATGATCGAAAATAAGGTAATGAAAAGTTTAAGAATATATTAAGAGGTAAAGATGATTGATTTAATACCTCTATTTAAATACAAAGACTTGGACTAACTAAATTATATAAAAAACCAATTATAATTTCTTACCAAAGATAAAATAACTTAATGGGATATAAGATATAATAATTTTCAAACTGAGAACTTTTATAGGTTTTAATTAATTTTACTT
>JAATVK010000066.1 GCA_014523485.1 Nitrososphaerales archaeon TH5894 | reverse complement strand
GGGATTCTAACGAGTGGCAATATCAGTAATGCTGATCTCGAAGGTCCAATGGCTGGAAAAACACTAATTGATCTAAATAAAGCAATGGAGCTGGGTGAAACATACGTTAATGTGCATACAGAAGAACATCCAAACGGTGAGATAAGAGGACAAATTAAAGGCGGAGGATAATCTCCTATCTTTTTTTATAATTTAAATAAATTCTTGAATATATATCGCGTGTTTTTATACTCTTTTATAACGAATAATCACCTTATTGAAACTTATTAAAAGATAGTCAATAATAAATAATTAATTTTGTTAAAACATAATAAAAGTATATTATTACAGAGAAATAGGTTAGTATTACTTAATTAAATAAACGCAAATACAAGGTTATTTATCTTATCTCAAATAATCTTGATGTCCTTCAACAATCAAATATTTTTTAATTTTTTGTTCCTATAGATAACCGCAAGTATTCCTTTCGGACTTGTCAAACTGCATTTAGGATCTTAAATTCAATCCAAAATAATCTTTTTGTATTTTTTCTTTTTTGTCCTTCCTAAATAGAATATACATTAATTTATCAGATATGTAGAATTTAAATAAAACAAATTGATTAAAGAATAAAAATTGCCAAGGAAAATAAGATAATAATTGATTTAACAAAAATACAGTCTAGTAAAAATGAAGGTAAAAATATTGAATCTTCAATCAGCTCCATATTCACACAACCATCTGTTTATCATGAAATAACTTACTTACTATGTTGAAAAAAGAAGAAACATCTAATAGTAATAGGTACAAAAGAAAAATTATGCTGATTCAGATGTTATAATATCCACATTATCAAGTTCTAATTACAAAATAATAATAGTGATTCAAAATGTTTTAAATATCGAACGAATAATTTTTTGTAATTACCTTCAGATATGGGTAATATTACTTCAATAGTTTAATACACATAATCAAAATATGAAATATATTTGATTTTTTTTTGTATAACTTTTTTAAAAATACTGCCTTATCGATTTCTTTAACAATAAAAATACATATACTTGGTTGCAGAAAAGAGGATTGTGAATAATTTCAATAATAATAATGATCCTCCTACTCATAAAAAAAGTAGGAGTATAACCTTTCGGTTAGATTCTTTTGTAGTAAATGAACTCCAACGTGATGCTGATCAATACGAAATTTCATTAAATGTTCTTATTAATAAAATATTAAAAAAGTATGTAGAATGGGGAAGATATGAGCCTACATTAGGAATGATGCCAGTTCCTAAAAATTTTTTTTCATCTTTAATTCAGGAAACTATTAGATTAACAGAGTCTAATGGAATTTCAGTCAATCCAATTAAAGAGAAATTAATAAAGTATTCCGCAGAGGTTGCATTCTATAATATCAAAGAGTCTGTAATATTAATGAGAAAAAAATTGGACTTGTGGTCCGTTCTATCAGTCTTACACGAATATATGAAAGTTTCTGGTATAACCGCTGATCATAGAATCGAGGCAGGAAAAAAACATATTTTTGTAATACAACATGAGTTGGGTGAATATTGGTCACTTTTCACAAAAGAACTTCTAAATCTTATTTTTTATAATCTCGGTAACTTGAAAGCAGAAATACAGATAACACAAAAATCTATTATTGCAGAAGTTAATATTTAATATAAAAGTACCAAACTACTATAGAGTTAGATGTAATACTATTAATTATTTTACTGTATAAATTTTATCGTTCTTCTTCTATTACAGCAATTAACTTATCAAAGTTAAAAGGCTTTACAAATACATCTTGGTTTTTTATTCCAATTGAATCTATTATATCGCATATATTATCTAATGAGTATGTTGTAGTTAATATTATTCTTATATGTGGAAATCTATCACGAATCTTTCTTGCTACTTCAAAGCCTGAAATGTCAGGAAGATGACTATCTAATATAATGATATCATATTCGTTGTCATCATTGTTGTGGTCTACTGCTGTTGTTTTAGAAAATACAATTTCTAAACATTGGTTACCATTTTCTAATATATTCACATCCGATTCTTTAAATCCATGTTGTCTTGTAAATAGAGAATAAATGTATTGAATATCTGGTTCAGGTTCAACTATAAGGATTTTTTTGTTTTTTTTCTTATTTTTGTACTCTTGGGATTTTGAAATCTTTTGAAGATTATAGTCATAATGCTTTTTGTTATCAATATAACAATTAAAATCAATAGTTATTGTATGCATTGAACCAATGCGACGGATGGTCTCTGATAATAAAGGATCATTAAGGATTTGTCCAGGATGAGGACATATTACAGTAATATTTTGATTATTTTGCCTCCATTCTGTAGTAGTTTCATTCCACCACCATTCTAATATTTCACATTCTTCAAATTGTTTATTATGTGATAAAAAACATGCTGCATCTGCAAAGACTAATATTCCATCTTTTTTACCTTCCGATTTGCGCTGATTCAGAGTTTCTTCCAATTCTTTCTTTAGCTTTTTAAAAGGACGAAAATCTAGATTAAGTGCTGACTCGTAATAAGGTTTAAAATCTACAATACGTAATTCATCTCTTTCAATATTCTCTTTATAATTGTCTATATTAGAGGATAAATTTGAAATATTCGAGCTACTTTTACTATCGTGTGCAGAAACAGAAGCATAAATGCAATGAAATCCATTTTTTAAACCATCATTAATTAAATTTGTAGCAGCATTATTATAGTCGTCATCGTTATTGTAAAGAACCATAACATGGTCATTAAATGGGATATTGGTTAAATTAAAAGTCGAGGACATAGTAAAATTATCTTTCTAAGTACTTAATGTTTTTCACTAGAATATTTCTATATAGTTTAATATTATTACCTATCATTTTAGTATATCTATACTAAAAATATCTTTAAGCATGAAGTGTACACTGCACGTCAGAGCATGTATATTATGTAATTTTAAAATTTTTTAAATAAAAATAAAATGAATTTCGTATAAACGTTATAGTCTCTAACTATAATACCAATAACCTATCTGCGATGTAAAAAATAAATAATTATATCATTACTAATAGTAATTTATCAATGACCTCAATGATGTCACAATTAGATTCGGAAAATACACAAATATATTTATCCCACTTATTTGTAATCGGAAAAATTACTAGATTCTGAGGATTTTTCTCTATTAAAATATAATTATACAATTTTGTTTTGAAAATATGATGATAATCATACGCAATAATGGCATTAAAATAATCTATAGCAGGCGGAATTTTATCAAATAAACACGGAGAGAATGAGTTATTAATTAGAGTTAGAAAATAATCTTTTTTACACAATCCAGTAATTAACTTGCCGTACCTATCTATTACACCAACGTATTTTATAAATGGTGAAAATAGAAGAATATTTTTACACATACTATGCATTAATACCCTCTCCTGCAATTTGTAACTGTTTATTATTTTTTCTATAAATAAATTAAGAATGCTCTGCAACATAGTGCATTTATATTTATGATATTGTATGGATTATATCTTAAACTACTTTGATGGAAGATGATATATTTTTATGACATTCGTTGGTTTTTCTTTAATCTTAATACGATGTATTAATCTGTAATGTAATAAGAGTGAATAGCCATTAGTTCAAATAGTTTTATAATTGTATTGAGGGGGAAGTAATCACAGACTACATAACATTGCTAATTAAATAATATAAGAGATTAGATTCATGTGTAATAGACTATGAGTTCGACAGAAAATTTATTGCAGGAACATTTGATTGTGAGAAGACTTGGAAGTATTGCAAAGAAATGCTCAGATGGATTGTATACAAATAAGAATATTCCTATAGAGGATATTCAGATCATTTCTGTTGTCATTGAAGAATTTGTAGATGCATTTCATCATGGAAAGGAAGAGAATGCATACTTTCCAATTACAAAGGAAAAAAATAGTTTTTCAGAAGATATAAGAAAATTCCTCATTGAACATGAGCTTGGAAGAAGAATAGCAAAAATGCTGAGACGTGAATTGGACTTGCTTATAGATCATAAGAGATATGATAAATATGAAGGACTGAAATGGAACAATAAAAATAAAGAACCTGTAGCCAGGTTTCTAAAATCGTATGCAGTCTTTGGCTCAGACCATACTGGCAAAGAGGATGTTTTTTTTAAAACGATACAAGAAAAAGATAGCCTATCGGAGGAAGAGGATATTCAACTTGTAAAGCATTATGAATTGTGTAGAAACCAAGTAGGAGGAAAAGCTCGAATAGAAGAAATGATAAGACTTGTAGGGTATTTAGAAGATAGAGAATGGATGAAGTAAATCTTAATATTCATTAAAAAATTAAGCAGCTTAACAACTTCCAGTATTATTAAGAGTACTTTCTTTTAAATTGATAATAAGATGCTCTGAAAATACAAGAATATAATGATATTACGACTGGGTGTTACATAGAATTACTCTTATTATTTGTAAACATAGTATTGATTTATGAACTCGCCCTAATATTCAATAAAATTTGTTTTGAAATTAGCTTTCTTATTATTATATTTTACATTTGATATCTTTAAAGTGAATATATAAAAAATTTGTAACTATTGGAGGTAATATCCTTTTATTCATGTGTATCATTTAATTTATACTAATATGATTTATACAATAACTTTACTCTATAGCTCAAAGGAAGATAAATACAATAATGCAATTGCATTAAACAATACCTAGAGGCTAAACTAAAACATAATAAATAGAATAATTGAAATATATTTTTAAATGTTTAATTTGTTATTAATTTAGAGATTTATAAAATTGATTATTATAAAAAAAATTGCGTCAAGTGAAATCAAAAACTATTAATTAAATGCATTTAAAAATATAGGAATAGTATTTAGTTACTACTACTCATTTTTCTTTTAATACTTTTTCTATTCTTTACTGTTGTACCCCTGGATTCTGTTGTTCTTCAGTAAGCAGAGATTTCCATTCCTCCGGAAGGTTTTGAACCCAACCATTGTAAATAATAGGTATAGGTAGTACACCCATTCCTCCTGTACCTGGCAATGCAGTAACTTTGTCGTCTACCTGAGTCTCTGGCGAACCTACTAAACTAATTCGCCCTGCTATTTCTGCGTCGCTTGGATCACCATCATTGTTGGGATCTCCATCAACTATTACTAGGTCATTTGAAAATG